>JBEICO010000006.1:0-24649 GCA_040383965.1 Francisellaceae bacterium | reverse complement strand
CCGCCTTATACCGTTACCAAACCCTTTACAACACCTATAGGCCGCATCAAACACTTGCACATTTAACACCACAGGAGTATTTTAAGTTGAATTACCAAAATAAGGCCGCCTAAGTCTCAAAATGGGTGAACCAGGACAAATGGTTGCTTTTATTTTGATAATTAGTCTAAAATCAAGAAGCTAACTATGTTAAGTGGTTTTTCAATATGGTAATAATGAAAGTTTTTTGAAGATAAAGGGTTAATATAAATTGAATCCAAATACCTTTGATATTATTGTTCTTGGTGGTGGCTTGGTAGGGTTAACAACGGCTAATTTGTGTGCGCAACAAGGTTTTTCAGTTGCGGTGGTAGAGCGAAAACCCCCTGCTTTAGAATGGGATGGTTCTGAATATGATCAGCGCTGTAGTGCCATTTCCAGAGGATCGCAATTGATCTTTCAGCAGCTAGGCGTTTGGGATGCGATGCAGCAGGAACGGGTAAGTCCCTATGCTAAGATGGTGGTTTGGGATGGGATAGGATTTGGTGAAATTGAATTTGATGCAGCAGAAGTGGCGGAACCAGATCTTGGGCATATCATTGAAAACCGCGTGATGCTTAAAGTCCTTTGGGAAAAAGCCAAAGAAGATCCTAATATTGCTTTTTTTGTTCCCATGGATCCAGTTGCTTTGGAAATTGGATCGGAATGGGCAGTGTTGCAATTGGTGGATCGTCAAGAACAACTTAATAAAACCATATTGCAAGCAAAATGCGTGGTGGGTGCAGATGGCGGACATTCTTGGTTGCGAGAGTATGTGAACATTGCATCGGATCAAGAGGATTACCAACAAACAGCATTAGTTGCAACCGTTACAACAGAGCTGCCTCATCAAATGACGGCCTGGCAGCGGTTTTTATCGGAAGGCCCTTTGGCATTTTTACCTTTGCCTGAATCCCATACTAGTTCAATTGTGTGGACGACAACGCCAGAAAAAATAACAGATTTTTTGGCATTATCAGTAAGTGAACAGTGTGACAATTTGGCACATCAATTTGATTATCGATTAGGGAGGATCAATTCTCTGTCTTCATCCCTCCACTTTCCTTTAAAAAGTCTTAAGGTGAAACAATTTGTGAAGGATCGAATTGCATTAGTCGGAGATGCTGCACATGTGATTCATCCCTTAGCGGGACAAGGCGTTAATCTAGGGCTTAGTGATGCACACATTTTGAGCTTAAATTTTTTACAAGCCAATCAAAAAAGAGTCGATATTGGCAACATTTTAGGATTGCGAAAGTATGAACGCGCGAGAAAAGGCCAAGTCACTGCCATGCGGGCGCTGATGAGTTTATTTAAAACTCTATTTGGGAGTCAGAAGTCGTTAGTGGTCGGGTTGAGAAGTTTAGGGCTGACCTGCTTTAATAAGTCGAAGAGCTTGAAAAGAAAGGTAATGTTAGAGGCAATGGGCGTTTGAAGGGAGCATCGGAGCAAGTTCGTCTTATCTATTGAATAAGGTCGCATAGAGGAAACCCTGATTTTCTATTGCAATAATTAATGTTTTAGGGCATATAATGAAAGCCTAATTACTGGTTTGAGGCGAGCGATGGCAAGCAGAACTCCTTTGTATGATAAACATGTAAAACAAGGGGGAGTTATGGTTGATTTTGCAGGGTGGGATATGCCCCTGCATTATGGTTCTCAAATACAGGAACATCATCAAGTCAGGAAAGATGCTGGAATGTTCGATGTTTCCCATATGGGGATCATTGATGTTATGGGAGAAGGGGCTAAAGCTTTCTTGCAAATCTTACTGTCGAATAATGTTGATAAACTGAAAATGCCTGGCAAAGCATTATATTCTTGTATGTTAAATAAATATGGCGGGATATTAGATGATTTGATTGTCTATTCTGTTTCTCCGTTGCAGTATCGATTAGTCGTAAATGCGTCAACCACTCATAAAGATTTACAATGGATGCAAAAAATAGCTGTTTCTTATGCAGTGACCTTAAATCATAGAACGGATCTGGCTATCATTGCCATCCAGGGACCACAAGCCATTAAAAAAATCGGGTTTGCAAAACCTTCTTTGGCAGAAAATCTTAAAATGCTTAATACTTTTGAGTTCTTTGAACAGGATAATTTTTTTGTGGCACGTACAGGCTATACGGGTGAAGATGGCGTTGAAGTAATACTTCCTGCAACAGAGGCTCTATTATTTTGGTCTGCATGTGATAAACAGGGTATTCAACCTGTAGGGTTAGGGGCTAGGGATACGCTTCGTTTAGAAGCGGGTTTTAATCTCTATGGACAAGATATGGATGAGACAGTAACACCGTTTGGATCCCATTTACAATGGACGGTTGCTTTTGATCCCTTAGATAGAGCCTTTATGGGTAGAGAGCCGCTTGAAATAGAAAAAAAAATAGGGTGTGCACAAAAACTAATCGGGTTACAATTGCAAGGAAAAGGTGTATTAAGACGCCATCAATCGGTGATCTGTAACAGTAAAAAAGTAGGGGAAATTACGAGTGGTACTTTTTCACCTACGTTGCAACGGTCCATTGGATTCGCTCGAATAGAGCGAGACATTCATCACGGTTGTGAAGTGGAAATTCGTGGAAAACAATTTGAGGTAGATATTGTAGAAACGCCATTTGTTCGGAGGAAATAAAAAATGAGTAAGGTTTTGCCAGAATTACGTTATACCCAAACTCATGAGTGGGTGCGAGTAGAAGAGGATGGTACCTTAGTAGTCGGTATCACGGATCATGCGCAACTACAATTGGGGGAATTGGTTTTCGCAGATTTGCCCGATGTCGGAGTGAGAGTGAATGCCTCCGATGAAGTGTGTGTTATTGAGTCTGTGAAAGCTGCTTCGGATGTTTATAGTCCAGTCTCTGGAAAAATCATTGCTATTAATGAAGATTTGGAAGAAGCGCCTGGTTTGGTAAATTCAGATCCCTATGGAGATGGGTGGCTTTTTCGGTTAGATCCAGTTGATCCCGATGAATATAGTGAGTTATTAGAAGCCGAAGACTATAGCAGTTATATGGAAGAAGATGATGATTAAAGGGGTGAAGTAATCATGCCATTTATCCCTCACACGGAAAATGATACTAAACAAATGTTGAATGAATTGGGGATAAAGTCCCTACAGGATTTGTTTGATGAAATTCCGGTGGAGTTGCAAACGGCAGATTTTTCAGAGTTAAGAGACGCCTTAACTGAAATGGGCTTGCAGCGTTTTATGCAAGAACGAGCGAGCTTGGATAAGTATTCTCTAAGCTTTATTGGAGCCGGAGCTTATGAACACCATATTCCTGCTGCTGTATGGGACATTGCTTCTCGCGGGGAGTGGATGACTTCTTATACACCCTATCAAGCAGAAGCAAGCCAGGGTACCTTGCAGTTGTTATATGAATATCAAACTATGATGGCAAATTTGATGGATATGCCAGTATCTAATGCCTCTTTATATGATGGAGCCTCTGCATTGGCTGAAGCCGTTTTAATGGCGGCAAGAAGTCATCCTCACGTTTCAACCGGTCGGGTTTTATTACCGCTTAGCCTGCATCCTCATTATCGCCAAGTCGTTAAAACGATTGTACAAGCAGAGGGCATAGAAATTGTAGAAGTCCCTTTTAGTGACAGAAAAGGGTGTGTGCAATTGAGTGCATTGACGAAATATTGGGAAGAAGAAATCATTGCTTTAGTCATTCCACAACCGAATTTTTTTGGAGTGCTAGAATCTGCCGATCAATTAACAGATTGGACACATTTAATGGGTGGCTTGGTTATTGGGGTAGTGAATCCAATTAGTGTGGGGTTACTAAAACCTCCAGGAAAATGGGGATTTCAGGGGGCAGATATTGTTTGTGGTGAAGGACAATCTTTAGGGGTTCCCCTAAATTCGGGTGGCCCCTATTTTGGTTTTTTATGTTGTACATCAGAACTTATTCGGCAACTTCCAGGGCGTTTGGTGGGTCGTACCGTAGATGAGATGGGAAACACGGGGTTCACCTTAACTCTTCAAGCCCGTGAGCAGCATATTCGTCGTGCTAAAGCAACTTCCAATATCTGTACCAATCAAGGATGGATGGTAACTGCAGCAACATTATACTTAAGTTTATTGGGAGCGGAAGGATTACGTCGAGTTGCTGCAAAAAGCCATGCGAATACCCGATTCTTGAAAGAACAATTGAGTTTACTCTCTGGAGTAAGTCTTGTGTTTGACAGTCCATTTTTTCATGAAATTGTGATGCGCTTTCCTATTCCAGTGGCAGGAATTATTGCTAAGTTGGCCACACAAGGGATCTTGGCGGGGTTAAATTTACGGGATTATTATCCTGAATTTGGAGAATGCTTATTGATTTCTGCAACGGAGACAAAATCAACAGAAGATTTACTTAATTTTGTAGCAGCGCTTAAAACGCTCATTGAAGCTGAGGGTAAAGCTTGATGTTAATTTTTGATAAGTCTAAAAAAAATCGCAAAGCTATGGCGCAAATGCCTGAAATATTGGAAGAGGCTTTCGATATTCCAAGACATTTTATCCGATTCAAACCGCCTAACCTTCCAGAAGTTTCCGAGTTACAAGTGGTGCGCCATTTTACCCAGTTATCACAGAAAAATTTTTCTGTGGATTCTCATTTTTACCCCTTAGGTTCTTGTACCATGAAATATAACCCAAGGGGTGCGCACCGCATGGCCTCGATCGTGGAGTTTTTAGCTAGGCATCCTTTGGCACCGGTGTCAAAAAGCCAAGGCGTTATGTCTTGTCTGTTTGAATTACAAGACATGTTAAAAGTTATCACTGGGATGCAAGGTGTATCCTTAACGCCTATGGCGGGTGCTCAAGGGGAACTAACAGGGGTGTTAATGATTCGCGCTTATCATCGGGATAGAGGAGATCATGATCGCACTGAAATGTTAGTGCCAGATTCTGCGCATGGCACAAATCCTGCTTCAGCTGTCATGTGTGGATATAAAATTAAGGAAATTCCAACGGGTAAAGATGGTAATTTAGATATTGAATTTTTGAAGAAAACGGTTAGTGCAAAAACAGCAGGTATTCTTTTAACCAATCCTTCTACGCTGGGTGTTTTTGAAAAAGACATTCAGAAAATATCAGAAATTGTGCATCAAGCAGGTGCATTATTATACTATGATGGTGCTAACTTAAATGCCATTCTTGGTAAAGTGCGCCCTGGAGATATGGGGTTTGATGTCATGCACATGAACCTTCATAAAACTTTTGCGACGCCGCATGGAGGAGGTGGACCAGGTGCAGGGCCTATTGCAGTTGGTAAACGGTTGTTGCCGTATTTGCCAATCCCCATGGTAGGAAAAAAAGATAATCAATATTATTGGTTAACTGAAAAAGAGTGTCCCAAATCTATTGGCAGGCTTTCGGCTTTTATGGGAAATACCGGGGTTTTATTGCGAGCTTTTGTTTATATTCGGTTGTTAGGAAAAAAGGGGTTGTTAAGGGTTAGCGAATATTCGGTGTTAAATGCCAATTATTTAATGAAGCGCATGCAAGATATAGGATATATAGCGGCTTTTCCAAATAGACGTGCTGCCCATGAGTTTGTGATTACCTTAAAACAAGAGGCTAAAAAATACGGTGTTACTGCCATGGATTTTGCAAAACGCCTGTTGGATTTTGGATGTCATGCGCCGACGACATATTTCCCTTTGTCTGTTCCGGAGTGTTGGTTAATAGAGCCAAAAGAAACAGAAACCAAAGAAGAATTGGATCATTTTATTGAAATTATGCAGCAGCTAAGGAAGGAAATGCAGGAGGATCCGCAAAAATTAAAAACGGCGCCGCATACCTTATCCGTTGGCCGTTTAGATGATGTACGAGCTGCGAGAGTGTTAGATGTTGTTTATAAAAGAGGAGAAGAGCTAGTCACAAGCTAGTATCTTTTGAATTTTTAGCCTAAGTTAAAAGATAGAGCTATAGAAATTAAGCATTGGATGGACTTTGTAAGTGATAGATCAAAATGGTTTTCGACTGAATGTTGGGATCATACTTGCTAACCGCAGGGATCAAGTATTTTGGGCAAAACGGTTAGGGCGAGATGCGTGGCAATTTCCGCAGGGCGGCATGCATTCTAATGAAGATCCAGAGCAAACGCTATTTCGAGAATTAAAAGAAGAAATTGGTTTGAATGAAAACGACGTTACCATTTTAGGACGAACCCGTCATTGGTTAAAATACCGTATCCCACCCCGCATGCTTCGTAAATCCAAACCGGTTTGTGTAGGGCAAAAGCAATTATGGTTTTTATTGCGTTCTGAAGTAGACGATCAAGCTATACGGTTTGACGCTACTCCAAAACCCGAGTTTGATAATTGGAAATGGGTAAGTTATTGGTATCCTCTTCGCCAAGTGGTGGTTTTTAAGAAGGATGTGTACCGAAATGCCTTAAGAGAACTCGCCCCCTGCCTTTTTGGCAGTCGTGAGGCCAGAACCCTGCTGCCTTCGATAATGATTGAAAATTAAAATTGCAGTAGGTCAAACGGTTGTTAATCTAGCCATAAAAAGGTCATAATAATAAATCCAAAAACTGCATTAATTATTTAAGCATGCTAACTTATCCCGACATTAACCCTGTTGCCTTGAAACTAGGACCCCTTACCCTTTATTGGTATGGGATCATGTATTTAGTGGGTTTTTTGGGCGCCTATTGGGTTTGTTATCGAAAACGAAACCTCGCAAACCCTGTTTGGAAAACGGATGATATTATTGATTTGTTCTTTTATGGTGCCATGGGGGTTATCTTTGGGGGTACCTGGGGCTACCTTTTATTCTATGAACCGCAAGTTTTTTTAAAAGATCCCTTAAGAGCCTTACGCTTTTGGGAAGCAGGACGATCTTTCCATGGGGGATTAATTGGGGTTCTGTGCGCTATGTTTGTGTATGGCCATTTACATCAGCGGGGTTTTTTGGCAATAACCGATTTTATTGCGCCTGCAATTCCCGTTGGATTAGCCACTGGGCGGTTAGGGAATTTTATGAATGGGGAGCTCTGGGGTAGAGTGACAGATGTTTCTTGGGGGATGGTATTTCCCCATGCAGGTGAATTACCGCGTCATCCCTCGCAATTATATGAATTAGGTTTAGAAGGCATTCTCCTTTTTGTACTATTACTATGGTACTCACGTAAGCCTAGAAAAGTTGGTGCAGTGTCTGGATTGTTTTTAGTGGGTTATGGTGTATTGCGTTTTGGGGTTGAATTTTTTAGGGAGCCGGATCTCAACCAAGGATATGTAATGTTAGATTGGGTTACCAAAGGGCAATTGCTATCGATCCCGATGATAGCAATTGGGCTTATCATTTTGTTAAGGAGAGGATCTTGCAACAATATTTAGCATTAATACGAGAGGTTCTAGATCAGGGCGTTAAAAAAGACGATCGGACAGGTACTGGGACATTGAGTATCTTCGGGTATCAAATGCGCTTTGATCTAAGTCAAGGCTTTCCTTTAGTAACAACCAAGAAAATGCATTTAAAATCTATTATTCACGAACTTTTATGGTTCTTAAGAGGGGATACTAACGTTCGGTCTTTAAATGCTGTAGGGGTTACTATTTGGGACGAATGGGCCGATGAGAATGGAGAGCTAGGACCTGTGTATGGCAAACAATGGCGTTCTTGGCCAAGTGGAAATGGAGAAACTCTAGATCAAATTACAGAATTAATGCAGTTATTAGCAAAAAATCCAGATTCTAGGCGTTTAATCGTCAATAGTTGGAATGTGGCAGAATTAAATAAAATGGCACTGCCGCCTTGTCATTGTCTGTTCCAATTTTATGTTGCCAACAATAAACTCTCCTGCCAGTTATATCAAAGGAGCGCTGATATTTTTTTAGGCGTGCCGTTTAATATTGCTTCCTACGCTTTGTTAACACAAATGATTGCAGAAGTTCTGGGTTTAGAGCTGGGACACTTTGTGCATACCTTGGGTGATGCCCATCTTTATTTAAATCACTTGGTACAAGCTAGGGAGCAGTTGACCAGAACGCCTTATCATTTGCCATTGATGCACATTGAACCTAAAAGAAATTCCATTTTTGATTTTACCTTTGAAGATTTTCATTTGAAAGACTATCAGTGTCATCCTCGAATTTCAGCGCCAATTGCGGTGTAATATGCAAATTAGCATCATTGCCGCAATGAGTGAAAATGGCATTATTGGTAGCAATAATAAACTTCCATGGCATTTGCCCGAGGAATTAAAATATTTCAGAAAAGTAACCACTGGAAAACCCATTATTATGGGTAGAAAAACGTTTGAATCGATGGGTAGCAAGCCTTTGCCAAATCGAACCAATATTATTTTAACGCGAACCCCCCATTTTTCTGTGACAGGCTGTATGGTGGTAGATTCTGTTGAGGATGCTTTAAAAGTAGCTTTAGGCCATGAAGAAGTGATGATCATAGGGGGAGGAGAAATCTATAAGCTTTTTTTACCCCTGGTTTCTCGTTTATATTTAACTTTAGTACATCAGAATTTTTCAGGAGATACACATTTCCCTCCTATCTTGTGGGAGGATTGGAATTTGATTTCTGAAGACAAACAAGAAGGTTTTACTCTTAAAGTCTGGGATAGAAAAACTTAAAGGTTAATATGCAATTCAAAAGCAGAATATTGGGGAACATTGCTTATTTTTTAACTTCGGTGCTTAGAAAAACCTTACGTGTTACAGTTGTAAAATCTAAGGAGTACAATTCGCAGCAGCAGTATTTATTTGCCTTTTGGCATGGAAAGCAATTATTGCCCGTTTTAGAATTAGTGCAGCACCAAACAGGGCGCGCGGTGTTGGTGAGTGCTTCTCGTGATGGGGACCTGTTAGCGGTTTGGTTAAGAAATCTTCAGTATGATGTGATTCGGGGTTCTTCAAGGCGCCAAAATGTAAGTGGGTTAGTGGGAATGATCCGAAAGTTAAAAGAAGGGTATTCCTTAGGGTTTGGGATCGATGGGCCCATAGGCCCGATCTATAAAGTAAAGCCAGGGATGACACATCTTTCCCAGAAGTTTAAAATCCCCATCATTCCTGTGGGAAGTGCTTTTAGCAGGCGGTGGAGAATCGATAAAGCCTGGGATAAATATGAAATCCCTAAGCCTTTTGCTAAAGCCGTATTTTATATAGGTAAGCCTTATGTTGTTAAAGTAGGGGCAGATTTAGAGGTGTGTAATAGGGAGTTGGAAACGTTGATCGAAAAGGCAGAGGCGGAAGCTTTGGCTTTGTTATAAAATACAAGTTGACTTAAAACCGGAATTTTTTTACTTATGGCAAAAAAGAGTTATACATCTGAATCCATTGAAGTCCTAAGCGGTCTTGATCCGGTGCGTAAACGCCCGGGCATGTATACTGATACCACCCGCCCCAATCATTTAGCTCAAGAAGTAATTGATAACAGCGTAGATGAGGCCATTAGCGGCCACGCGACCCACTTAACAGTCATATTACATGTGGATGGCGCTTTGGAAGTATCCGATAACGGCCGTGGCATGCCGGTAGATATTCATAAAGAACATAAAGTCCCAGGCATTGAACTTATCCTAACGCGATTACATGCTGGTGCTAAGTTCTCTCAAAAAGATTATCGATTTTCAGGTGGATTGCATGGTGTAGGTGTCTCTGTGGTGAATGCTTTATCTCAGAAGCTTGAGGTTTGGGTAAAACGGGAGGGGCAAGTTTATCACATGGCCTTTGAACAAGGCGAACGTACTTCAAAACTGAAAGTGATTGGGAAAGCGGTGAAAGGTGAAAGCGGCACAACGGTTAAATTTTGGCCAGAACCTAAGTATTTTGATACGCCAAAGATATTAACCAAACCCCTAAAACACTTATTACAAGCCAAAGCAGTATTATGTCCAGGGCTTCAGGTTCGTTTTGAAGACCGACAGGCTAAAGAAGTTTTTGAGTGGTGTTATCAAGACGGCCTTAGATCTTATTTGTTAGAACAAATTGGGGATAAAGGCATCTTACCTGAAGAGCCTTTTGAAGGCGCTTTTGAAGGTAATGATGAAACTGCTCATTTTGCAGTGCTGTGGACTCCCTTAGAAACAGAATCCATTCAAGAAAGTTATGTTAACTTGGTTCCCACGGTGCAAGGAGGGACTCATGTAAATGGACTGCGAACAGGGTTGTTAGAAGCCATGCGAGATTTTTGTGAATTTAGAAATATTTTACCAAGAGGTGTTAAGTTAAGTCCTGAAGATATTTGGGAAAAAATAAATTTTGTCTTATCTGTCAAAATGTTAGAGCCACAATTTTCTGGTCAAACTAAGGAAAGATTATCTTCACGTCAATCTGCTGCTTTTGTGTCGAATGTAGTGAAAGATGCCTTTAGTTTGTGGTTGAATCAGCATGTGCAAGCTGCAACGCAATTAGCAGAATTTATCATCGAAAATGCGGAAAAGCGCTTGCGTTCCGGGAAAATGATTGCGCGTAAAAAGATCACTCAGGGTCCCGCGTTACCTGGAAAATTGGCCGATTGTTCCATTCAAGATCTTTCTCGATCCGAGTTGTTTTTAGTGGAAGGAGATTCGGCAGGAGGCTCTGCAAAGCAGGCGAGAGATAGAACATTCCAAGCCGTTATGCCGCTTAAGGGTAAAATCTTAAACACGTGGGAAGTTGATCCAGAAGCTGTTTTAGCCTCTCAAGAAGTTCATGATATTGCAGTTGCAATTGGTGTGGATCCAGGCCATGCTACTTTAGAAAAATTACGATATGGTAAAATTTGTATTTTAGCGGATGCCGATTCCGACGGCCAACATATTGCAACTTTACTGTGTGCTCTGTTTGTAAAACATTTTAGAAGTTTGGTAGAAGCAGGACACTTATTTGTTGCAGTGCCGCCCTTATATAGAATAGATGCAGGAAAAGAGGTGTATTATGCCTTAGATGACTCCGAAAAACAGGGGATCTTAGATAAAATCACTTCTGAAAAATCCAAAACCAAAATCACAGTACAACGCTTTAAAGGCTTAGGTGAGATGAATCCCATCCAATTGAGAGAAACCACCATGGCAACGGATACTCGCCGCTTGGTACAATTAACTTTATCTGATGGAGACGATACCGCTTCTTTGATGGATATGTTGTTGGCAAAAAAGCGAGCAGCGGATAGAAAACAATGGTTAGAAGATAAAGGAAACTTAGCAGATGTCTAAAGCAACCGTTTATACTTTTCCAAATACAGAGCAACAACAATTAAAAACATTCACAGAGCGTGCATATTTGGATTATTCCATGTATGTGATCTTAGATAGAGCATTGCCCAATATTTGTGATGGCTTAAAACCAGTGCAAAGAAGAATTATCTATGCCATGTCGGAGCTTGGATTAAATGCACAGGCTAAATATAAGAAATCAGCTAGAACCATTGGGGATGTTTTAGGTAAATTTCATCCACATGGGGAAAGTGCTTGTTATGAAGCGATGGTCTTAATGGCACAGCCGTTTTCTTATCGATATCCATTTGTCGATGGTCAAGGAAATTGGGGCTCACAGGATGATCCCAAATCATTTGCGGCAATGCGATATACTGAAGCAAAATTATCGCCTTATGCCAATGCCTTGTTAAGTGAACTCTCGCAAGGAACGGCAGATTGGGTACCTAATTTTGACGGAACCTTAGATGAACCAAAGCTGCTACCCGCACGTTTACCCAATGTATTGTTAAATGGCACCACAGGAATTGCGGTGGGAATGGCAACGGATATTCCTCCTCATAATTTAAGTGAAGTAGTTAAAGCTTGTATCCACTTGTTAGATAATCCCAATGCCTCTTTGGACTCTCTTTTTGAATTTATTCAGGGTCCTGATTATCCTACGGAAGCAGAAATTATTACCCCTAAAAGCGACATTTTAAAAATGTACAAATCAGGGTTGGGAACTATTAGAATGCGGGCCGTCTACTTTGAAGAAGACGGTGATATTATCGTAACAGCCTTGCCACATCTAGTCTCTGGTAGCAAAGTGTTAGAACAAATAGCAGAACTCATGCAAACTAAAAAGCTTCCCATGGTATCGGATCTTCGGGATGAATCAGATCATGAAGAGCCAACGCGATTAGTCATTACACCACGTTCTAACCTGGTGGATGTAGAGTCCTTAATGGCACATCTTTTTGCAACCACAGATTTAGAACGAACCTATCGAGTAAATTTAAACATGATAGGGCTGGATGGTCGGCCCAGAGTGAAGAACTTAAAAGGAATATTAACTGAATGGTTAACATTTAGAACGACTACAGTTAGCCGTAGGTTGCAATTTCGATTAGAAAAAGTGGTTACTCGATTACATATTTTAGATGGTTACTTAATTGTGTATCTTAATATTGATGAAGTGATTGCCATTATTCGAGAAGAGGATGATCCTAAACGCGTTCTAATGAAAAAATATGGCTTAAGTGAAGTACAAACTGAAGCTATACTCGATATTAAATTAAGACATCTAGCAAAGCTAGAAGAGGTTAAGATCCGTGCTGAACAAACGGAACTTTCTGAAGAGCGAGTGAATTTAGAAAAAACTCTTAATTCCGAACAGCGCATGAAAACATTAGTCAAAAAAGAGTTAGAACAAGATCAAAAGACCTATGGGGATAAAAGGCGCTCGCCTATTGTGATTCGGCAAGAAGCAAAAATCATGGAAGAAATTGAAAAACCAGCCGCAGAAGCTGTTACGATTATTTTATCAGATAAAGGTTGGGTTCGTTCAGCCAAAGGCCATGAAATTGATCCCACTTCTTTAAGCTACAAAACAGGCGATTCATTTAAAATGAAAGTGTCTGGCAGAAGCGATCAACCCGTGGTCTTTATGGATTCAACGGGACGCGCTTATACGGTTAATGCGCAAGGGTTACCTTCTGCTCGGGGGCAGGGAGAGCCTTTAACTGGAAGGGTAAATCCTCCACCGGGCGCGACTTTTGAGTGTGTATTAATGGGAGGGTCTTCAGATCGGTATTTATTGCTTTCAAATGGGGGATATGGATTTGTGGTTCCCTTTGAAGAGCTCTTGGCTAAAAATAAAAACGGTAAAGCCATTGTAAAAGTGAAGGAAGGCCAAAGTTTATTACCTGCTCTTTTAGTACCCAAAGATCCTAAATCAGTATTCGTGGGATTAATAAGTCAAGATGGGCGCTTTTTAGTGTTCTCTTTGGCAGATATTGCGGAAATGAATAAAGGCAAAGGCAATAAGCTCATGGGGCTTTCTAAAGGATCTGCTGTTAAGAGCACTTTAGTTTTCCCTGCCAATCAAACCATCACGATTATATCGGGCAAAAAGAAACTATCGTTAGCGCCTAAAGAGTGGAAAGAATATATTGCAGAGATGGGTGGTCGCGGCACAAAATTACCGAAAGGCTATCAAGAAGGCGGGGTTCTGTCTATATAGTAAAATTCTGTTTTTCTTTTGGAGCTGCAGCTTCTAAAAGAGCTTTGGAGAGAGCGGATAAAGTCGAATTTGGTTGGCTAAAAGCAGCTAATTCTTGTCCTGTAGTGTGTTTAATAATTTCCAATAAAGTGCGTTGATCTTGAAATTCAGGTTTTCTTAGTACCTCATCATATTTATGATCATAATTAGCCGGGATCCCCAGCATTTTTGCTGCTAGCATGGTATTTACCACAAAGGTAATAGTGTGCGCATCAATAGTACTTGACTTTGGAAGCTCAATTTGAATAGGTATAAATTTCTGGTTCATCTGCAAGGCGACAAAGATAGCACGATCACCTGAAGAGTTCATATGAATTTCCGCTTTCTTCGCATGAGCATTATAAGTTCTTTTAATATGCTGATCCGGAGGGATTGATATTTCTGCGCCTCCAGCAGGTGTTTCTTTATAAAGTACGCCCTTTAGAAGTTCTTGATGCGCTGTACTGATTTTATCTTTTATTACAGTTGCCCCTTTAGCCAGCTTTTTAACCTCTTGAGCTGATTGTTTGGCAAGCTTTTCATATGCTTCAGGCGTATCACAACGACACGAAAGTTTTAGTTTCTTTTTAGTTTTTGCTAAGTATCCAAAGTTGACACTATCTTGCATAAGGGCAGCCTGAGAGCCAGGATACAATCCTTTTAGTTTTAAAAAATGATTTTCAGCTTTTTGCAAAATATCTTCACGATCTTTTGGCGACAGATCTTGATCCTTTAGCTCTTGTCGTAGCAGTTTTAATTGCTTCAAAGCACTGTTTTTTTCTTGTTCTTCAGTACTGCTCAGTAGTTGAAACCCTTGTTGTTGGAGTTTTTCCCATCTGTCAATTTCAGCGTCCATTTTTTCAAGCGGTTTGTTTTCTTTAGGCTTTCCCTTAGGTTCATCGGGTGTGCTTGAAAGCACATCATATAGTAATGTTGAGCTTCCTGGGGTGTCTAAGGCGTTTCGAACTTTGGATGACGGTTTGATCCCTTTTAGTTTTAAAACATTTTTCGCCAATTGTGACATTTTCTTATCAATTTTACTCAGGAGCAAATGCTTGCTGCCAAAATTGCTTCCTACCTGCAACCCTCTGGAACCCGGATCGTTATCATCGGTTACTTGTCTATTAATGGATCCCTCGTGAACACGAAGTGAAATTGAATTATTAATTTTCAATTGATCAGCTTTGGTAGACGGAAATCGACCATAGATTTTGTTGAAGGATAATGCTTCTTCTACTTTTTCACCTAGCCTGCCGCTTCTGTCCTCAGCACTTTTGCAAAACCATTCAACTTTTCTACCCATTCTTTGGTTTGATAATAAATAACGTGCTTGAAACTCATAGGCATTATTGGCCTTTTTATAAGTTCCCTTATGGTATATTTTTTGGGCATCAAACATTAAGCGGCAGTTGTCTACATAAACCCTTAGTGGATCATCACTCGGAAGTGTTCGTGTTGATCTTTCTGCTGCTTCAAGTTCTTTTCGGGCTTCTTTTTTATTGGTATTAAATGATTTTTTGTGTTCTTTTGTTAACTGAAGGCAAACCTTTTTATGCTCGTTTTCTAGATCTCCGATATCATTATAACACTGTTTATATCTTGCTAAATCTCCTTTGTCATTAGGTGGTGTTTGTAATTTAATTTGCAAATCATAAAACTCTTTATATTTACGATCTATTTCAGTTCTTAAGCTCTTTTCATTTGCAATGAGATCTGCAGATAAGCTTGGAGCCAAACATTTGTTGACACCATCAAATCTAAGTCCTTGGAGATCAACAGGAATATTTTTTGGGTCTTTAAGATATAAGTTAATATTGGTGCAATAATCAATAAATCCTCGGGCATGTGAGTATTGTTGTGAAGGGTTTAGCTCTGCTATTTTGTATGGTTTGAAACCTGTCCCCAAATTGGTTGGCATATTAATTTGGGTCATATCTACTTTTATTTCTATGGACTTGCCATCAGGCCCTGTTACTTTAAATGCTTTCCTACCGCGACACATACTTAACGCCAGCATGGTTTCTTCTAATTGTTTTGATTCGCTAATGCCAGGACGTATTTGGCGTTCAAATAGTTTGGTTAAGATGGGAGTGACCAGAGAGAGGGTCGTTAAGTTTATGGTTATAGGTTGTGTACTATTGCCCTTTGCAATTTCTTCTTGGGCGAACTCTAATAGTACCTGTTCCACCCCTTTTATGGCTCTTTCTCGGATTTGGATTTCAGCATCTAGTGATACCCCGAATATTTTAGTTTCCCATTTATTTAAAAATGCATTAATTGGTTTTGGCAGTTTTGTCCAACCTGTTCTCATAAATAAATCAACAGGTGGATATGAAGAATGAGTAAGACCTGTGAATTCTGTCGTGACCGTAGGCTTACCAGTTGCATCTCTAGTGACATTGCCATAATTTCGTCTCACAAAATTAGAAATGGCAGTACCTTGACGTTGGTAGTCACCAGTTCTCACACTACTTGGAACAGTATTTTTTCCAATGGTGGTAACGCTGCTGATGCGTTCGATAGAAGTACTAGGGTTGTTGGGATCAGGGACTTTATATAAGTGAACTGTGTTGGCTCGCCCATCCTGCTCTATTTGTTTTTGAACCAACTTTCGAAGTGCTTTTCCTTTTTTTTCCAAATTGGAAGTATTTATCTTTTTATTTTCTGAGTGTAGTAATATAGCAGCGAAATCAACGTTTAATTCTCTTAGTAATTTTTCAGTATTTTCGATTTTTAAGGAGAGTTCCCCAGCTCCTGTGGGTAATGGTTTGTCTTTTTTCTTTGGTAACACGGTCTCTTTTAAAGTTTGAAATCTTGATTTAGTGTCTGTGTCTTTTGGGATTTTCTCAGGTGTATTCATGAGTTCGAGAAAATCATTCATTCGTAGATCTAATATTTCAATCGCAGCAGGGTTTTTTAAGTCTTCTAATTTTTTTCTAGCCACTTTGTAATAGCTATTCGCCAGTTTGATAAAATCTTCTTTTTTGGGACCATTGTAAGTGTCTGGTTCAAATTCTCTGAAAGTGATCTTTCCATTGTTCCCTGCTAGGGTTTCTTCAGCAGGGAGCAGCTCAAGATTTCTAACACCTGTACTGTCTGTTTTAAATTGATTTGATTTGGTCTTTTTAGCTTCTTCATGCAGCTGTAGAGCACTTTGTGCCCATTCGTCTGTACTGGGATGAGAAGGCGGTTTTGAATGCATTTTGTCGATAAGCCATAAGTGAACCTATATGACTTTGATTGTTTTATAGCAAGAAGTTTCCCTTTAAGGGACAGAATTTACCGTAAAAGGCAAAATATTCGCGTGTAATTCACCCTTCGGCAGGTGTTTTGGCCGTTATACTCACTGCGTGTATATCTGTCTTCATCAGATCACCCAAAGCTTGGTATATCATTTGGTGACGTTGCACCGATGATTTTCCTTGAAATAGAGGACTAATAATAGTGACTGTAAAGTGACCACCACCGCTTTTAGCGCCTGCATGATTAGCGTGTTGTTGGCTTTGATCTTCAATATTAATATAAGTAGGTTGTAGAGAACTTAGAGCGGTTTGAATAAGATCTGTTCTATTTTTTTCAGTACTCATGGTTTTATTTTCTCGTTACTCACAATAATTTTATGATATTTTGCCATATAAAGACCTTGGATCACAACAAATAAAAGGGTTAACCCTAGGGTTCCAAATAATTTAAAATTTACCCAGGTATCGGTATTGAAATGGTATATGACATAGAGATTTATTGCTCCCATCATGCTAAAAAATAGAGCCCAGCTCAAGTTAAGGTGACACCAGATTTTTTTTGGCAATTCAATTTGATGCTCAATCATTCTTTGAAATAAGGGTTTTTGGCCAATAAATTGGCTAAGAAAGAAAACCATTGCAAGAACCCAATAAAGAACCGTCGGTTTCCATTTAATAAATAATTCATTCCTAAAAAATAAAGTAGATCCCCCCATCACCAATAGAGTAGCTAAGGTAATCAGTGGAATCTTTTCAAATTTGCCTTGGCTATAGCGAGACCAAATAACCTGAATGAAGCTAGCAATAATTGCTGTTAAGGTAGCAAGATAAATGTCTCCGAGTTTATAGGCTGCAAAAAATAAGATGATGGGGAAAAAGTCAAATAATAATTTCATGGTATTGCTGATCCTAAAGTTTGATCCATTGATACACTTGTTCAATCACTAGAGGTGAAATTAACAATCCTAAATGGCCTTGGTTTTCCAATACAAAGTCATTTTTAGAAATATCGTCATGTAATAATCCGGACTTCCAGGGTACCACCATATTGTCCATTTTGCTTAAGACAGAATAATAAGGGATAGTGGATTTTTGCATACTTTCCGTGAGTTCTTTCAGGAAATGCGAATGGGGAGACATTTCTTTAGCATTTTGCCCGAACCCAAGTGCGGCAGTTAAGGTTCCCTTAAAAGGAGAACCAATGGTAATGATTTTGGCAATATCTTTAGATTTTTGGAGGTATTCGCTATAGTAACCACACACCAAGCCCCCCATAGAATGGCCAATGAGAATGACAGAGTTCGCACCGGTTTCAGTTTTGATGAGTTCAATCTTAGTTTGTAGAACCTCTGCCAGTTGACTGATGGACGCAAAAGGCGGAGAAAGGTTAATAGAATAAATAGAGCCCACTCCGGTTTTTTTTTGTAATTGATAGATAAACCAGCCCCAAGCGTTTTGATGGTGGAGATAACCATGTACAAACAAGATAGGCAATGCTCCTTCTGTTGGAGCTCTGTTCAATTTTGCAAACCAAAAGCGGAAGGGATATAGAAAACAGTTTAGGGCAATGCACAAAAATTCAATGACGAAGTTATATAGAAGCTGGATCCAAGCAATCTGAAGGGGTTGCTCTTTCGCTAGGGCAAAAAGTCTTAATTCTAGCCAGAAAATAAAGTGGGTGATTAGAGCATTTAAGAATGAGAAGGCGATGATTACCCAAAAAATAAGCTTAAAAAGGTAAATAATGAAATCCATATCCTTAATGCCTGTATATAATGCTAGCTGTTTTAATAAAGTTACTGGTTAAACTTGCCTGTTTTGCAATATCTTCGTAAAGTGTCACTTACATTTTTCCATTTTTAAAAGTTAAAGGCTTATCTCAAGCATGAATGATAACAATGTTCTAACCAAACGTCACCGAGTGGTTTCTGGAATGCGAACAACAGGTGCTCTACACCTGGGTAATTATCATGGCGCCTTAAAAAACTGGATAAATATTCAGGAAAAATATGAATGTTTTTTCTTTGCAGCAGATTGGCATGCCTTAACCACAGAATATGAAAACCCCGCTTATATTCGCGAATACACCCAAAATATTTTATTAGATTGGCTAGGTGCGGGTCTTTCTCCGGAGCATTGCAACATGTTTATGCAATCCCATGTGCCAGAGCATGCAGAGTTACATGTACTGCTTTCGATGTTAACGCCATTAAGTTGGTTGCAAAGAGTCCCCTCTTATAAGGAATTACAAAGTCAACTTAAAGAAAAACACTTAGCGACTTATGGCTTTTTAGGGTATCCCCTGTTACAAAGTGCAGATATTTTAATATATAAACCTGAATTTGTGCCGGTAGGCGAAGATCAAATACCGCATATCGAACTAACTCGTGAGATTGCCAGGCATTTTAATCATTTATACCAGGAAAAATTGCAAACGCCATTATTTCCTGAGCCAAAAACGTTGTTAATGCCACTCTCAAAGATCTCGGGCTTAGATGGTCGTAAAATGTCTAAGTCCTATCATAATACGATTGGATTACGGGAAGATCCAAAATCTATCGAGCATAAAATGAAAACGATGCCAACAGATCCAGCTAGGGTTCGTCGTAGCGATCCTGGCGAACCTGAAAAATGTCCTGTTTGGCGTTTTCATCAAGTGTATTCTTCCAAAAACACGCAAGAATGGGTGCAAACCGGTTGTCGAACAGCTGGCATTGGATGTTTGGAGTGTAAGCGCCCGGTGATAGATGCAGTTTTACAAGAACAAGTAGGGATTTTACAAAGGGCAGAGCCCTATCAAAAAGATCCTGATTTAGTGCAAGATATTTTGCAAGCTGGCGCAAAAAAAGCGCGGCACTTTGCAAGTGAAACACTGGTCGAAGTACGAGAAACAATGGGACTTACATCAATATGAATAATGAAAGTTTTGAACAGTCCGTGATACCTCAAGAAGTTATGCCCTGCTATGGCTTTGTTCGGGGAGAAGCGGTGACATCTCTTCCAATAGATCTGTATATTCCACCGGATGCCATGGAAGTTGTTTTAGAGCTTTTTGAAGGCCCATTAGATTTGTTATTGTATTTAATTAAAAAACATAATTTAGATATTTTAAATATTCCGGTTGCCGCGATTACCCATCAATATATGGAGTACGTGGAAGCGATGAGTGCGCTTCGTTTAGAATTGGCAGCAGATTATTTAGAAATGGCAGCACTCTTAGCCGAAATTAAATCTAGAATGTTATTGCCTCGTCCCACGCTTGAAACGGGAGAGGAAGTTGATCCAAGAGCCGAACTGGTGCGTCGTTTACAAGAGTATGAGCGCTTTAAAACGGCAGCATTAGAAATAGATAAACTTCCTAGAATGGATAGAGATTTATTCTTGGCTTCTGCAGAAGTGTCAAATTTAGAATTGGTTAAGCCTCACCCACATGTTGATTTAAGAGAGGTATTGTTGGCATTCAAAGAAGTTCTAAAGCGAGCGGATCTTCAATCTGTATTTAAAATTGCACGAGAAGTCTTATCTGTTCGAGAGAGAATGTCTAAAGTATTGGCAAGTTTGGAAGGGGATAAATTTGTTGAATTCATTGCCCTATTTGATTTTTCAGAAGGGCGTTTAGGAATTGTCGTCACTTTTATTGCCATTTTAGAATTGGTAAGGGAAACCATGATTGAATGCGTACAAAGTGAACCGTTTGGACCAATTTATATAAGGGCAGCCGGATGTTAGAAACACAAAATTTAAGAATTGCATTAGAAGCTATTTTATTTGCCGCGGGTAAGCCAATGACTGAAGATCAGTTGTTGGAATTGTTTAGAGAAGAAGAAAAGCCTGCCATGGGCGTATTAAGGCAATCTTTACGAGAGTTACAACAAGAATACGAGGATCGCGGTATAGAGTTAGTGAGAGTAGCTAGCGGTTATCGATTTCAAATAAAGCAAGAGTGGGTTCCCTGGGTAGGTAAATTATGGGAAGAAAAAGCTCAAAAGTATTCTAGAGCATTATTAGAAACGCTTGCCTTAATTGCGTATCGGCAGCCTATTACCCGTGGGGAAATTGAAAATATTCGTGGTGTTACGGTTAGTACGTCTATTTTAAAAACCTTGTTAGAAGATAGGGAATGGATCCGGATGGTAGGCCATAAAGAGGTACCTGGAAGACCAGCACTATATGCAACTACCAAAGGATTTTTAGATTATTTTGGGTTGTTAACGTTGCAAGATCTGCCGCCTTTACCCGAAATCATGGATCTAGATACCGTGGGTTTAAATGTAGATGTCCCGATTTTAGAAATGAAAGAAGAACATGCTATAGAAGACCCAGAAGAGGTTGAGGATAATCAAGAATTGGAAGATATTGAAGAGATAAATGCAGGATCTTAAAACCGAAAAGTTACAAAAAGTATTAGCGCGTCTTGGCATTGGATCTAGACGCGAAGTTGAACAGTGGATAATGTTGGGGCGGTTGAAAATAAATCATACTCTGGCAAAGTTGGGAGATCGGGTTAGCCTCGATGATAAAATTGAATTGGATGGTCGGCCCGTGCGAATGCATGATACGACTGAAATGTTGCAAAAGGTTTTAATTTACCATAAGCCCGCCGGGGAACTGTGTAGTCGGGATGATCCAGAAGGACGGCCGACGGTTTTTGATAATTTACCCAAATTGCGTGGTAAACGCTGGATTTCCATCGGACGTTTAGATTTTAATACGTGTGGTTTATTGTTATTCACGACGGATGGAGAATTAGCCAATCGCTTAATGCATCCTTCCTCTGAAATTGAAAGAGAATATGCTGTACGGATCTTAGGCACAATGGATGAGAGGAGCATGCACGATTTAAGGCACGGCGTTCATTTAGAAGATGGTATGGCGCGGTTTGATGATATTAAAGATGCAGGAGGAGAGGGCGTTAACCATTGGTATCATGTGATCTTGCGAGAAGGTCGGAATCGCGAAGTGCGGCGACTTTTTGAATCGCAAGGCTTAAAAGTGAGTCGCTTGATCCGTGTTCGCTACGGAACTGTTCGATTACCACGTTTTTTAAGGGCAGGAAAGTATAGCGAAATGGAAAAAGAAGCCGTTGCAGAATTATCCGGATCCGTTGGTATAAAAACCGTTGAATCTTATAAAGAGCATGGCAGAAGTAAAAAAAGGTTGGTCTTAAATACGGCTTTGCGTGCGCCAGTGCGTCGGTCTGGCTCTTCTCTAGAAGAAGCTCCTTCAAAAATGAGACGAGCTCCTCAACGTCAACCTAAGCAACGAGAACTTGAAGAAGAAACGCCAAGAGGTAGAAAAGGATCGCCAAAACCGCCTTCTTTTAACTTAGGATCAAAGCCATCTTCTACAAAAACCACACCTAAGACTCGCCAGAAAACTTTGACCCTAAATAACAAAAAAGGGACTAGAAAGAAAGATTTTTAGGTTCCCTTATATTTTTTTATTATTCAAAAATACAAGTGTTTCTCAATTTACTACTTAGTTTGGGTTCAGGTCGGTCTGCATTTGTTCTTTGCTGCTCCCATTGTATTGTAAGAGCTTGGGGTTTTGTCACGAGCACATCGGCTTTATTTAATTCAATTAACATTTCATCCATTGCTTGGACAATTTGTGGGGGAAGCTCATCTTCTTGACTGCCTGTTTGTTGAAATTGTAAGGAATGAACAAAAATCGAAGAATTATCCGAAAGCACAGTTATAAGTTTCACAATATAGATTTTATGTAGAAGTTCCAATTTCTTAAGAACTGACTTGGAGTGTAGATCCATGGTTTCAAGTTCATCTTTAATGGATGTTATAGTTTCACTTTTTTCTTGGAACATATTGATATAATCCATTCTTGCTTTTTCTTCTGCACTCTTCACCTCTGGATTTATGGTAGGATCTGGCAAGATTGCAGTAAGTTGCTTCATAAGATTATCCACGAGCATGAGATCTTCTGCCGCCAATAATTGTGGATCCATAGAGGACAATATTTCAGAAATAGATGCTTCTATATTTTCACTTTGACCAGAACGAATCAATGAAATAACCCTCGCAATTTGCAGAAAGGTTCTCACTGAATTTAATTCCGCACTATTAGTATTAGGATAGCGCTCTAATACAAGGGTTAATTCTTTCGCAGTCTTCGCAGGACTATGGTACATCGCTTCATTATAGTTCTTTGCAAATAATAAAATATAATAACATGCGGTGTCTCTCGTTGTTGGATAGAGAATCTTTTGTGAAATTACAAGAAGCTCATCCAATAGTCTATCAGATAATAATTCATACTTCATGCAAATAGTTATATTTTTAAGGATTTCCTGACGATATTGTTCATCATGCGATGACTCGACAAACTTTTCAGAAACTTTCATTGTTCTTGCCAGCGTGACACAGTTATATTTTAATGAAGTTGTGTATACCGATAAAGCGTAAAATTCAGAAAAGTCTTCTTTTAAGGTGGAGAACTCGCCTTCAAATTCACCAAAATTAAGATCTCGCACTCTCCAAACTTCTTTTTCATCTAGATAAAAACAACAAAACGATATTTGATGAGCTCTGGTTTCGGAAGTTGAACTAGATAATCTTACCTCGAAACTCATGGTAGCCCCTTTTTCAAGTTGTGCTGCCGCCCGCATTTTTTCAAGAGTTTCTATACAAAATTGTTTTGCGTTCTTATAATTGCTTACGTCACCCGTTATATAATGAAGGCAAATGCTTTTGTCTGCACTTTTATTTATGATAAGTCCGAAGCTCATCTGTAACAGATAAATTTTATTTGTTACAGACTGCGCATGGATATCTTTTCGCGAAGTGAAATGTGTTGGCTGGGGAGTGGGTGGTAGTGTGCGATTGTTATCATCCAACTTTTCTAAGCACCAGTTTTTGCTGTCTCCAGCACAGAAGCCACTGTAAAAGTAAATTCTGCGATCAAAGTGTTGATATAAATATGAAACTCTTTGCAATCTTCCTAGCATTTTATTTACAACTGCTGCGCATTCCACACCTCCTTGAAATTCTCTGTCAATCCTTTCGAGCTCTGCTGTTAATTGTGTTTTCGGAGCCATGTAATCTAGTTTTTTCTTTAATTCGAGATCCTTGGAGTACTCAACTAACAAGAGTGACCCTCTGTTTGCAACATTTGGTTGATATGGTGGACACAATCCTAGAACTCGTGCTTCATCATCGATAACGTTCATCATGTTATTTATAAGCCGTTTTTTTACATCACTACAAAATTCATCTAGGTTTTGGGTGAATTCAGATGTTGCTTGGGTAGCACAATCAATGTCATCGATATCGATCATGGTAAAAGCATCGGTGCTTTTTAATAGTTCTTCATTTTCTTCTAACTTTAAAAAAAGCTCATCTATTTCAGCGCTAAAGTCAGGGACTTTGGTTTGTAGAAATGCTTGAAATTCGTCAATCTTAGCATAACAACTTTGCAGCTCAGCAAATGAAGAACCACCCGTAATAAATAAAGGGGTAAATTCTTTCTTAATGGTTAACAAGAATTTTAAGACGCCTATCATTTTAGAATTTTTTGTTAAATCGAGAATTCTTTTAAAAGCTTCTTGTTCTTTAGTTTTTAAATGCCAATCAGTCAATGTTTTTTCTAAAAATTCTAGCACAGTTGTTTTAGGCTTTAAGTGTAGCAAATCGAGTAGAGCTTCTTTATCTTGATAACATTGCTGGAGTAACTCCTCTGCATCCTCTAATATAGAACAACATATTGAAATCAAATTATTCAGAAAACCTAAAACAGAATCACGGGAAAAAGAATGATTTGGTTCTGATGATTCTTCTTGTATAGTCTCTTTTTTGTTTTCTTGTTGTAAAGAGTTATTTAGTAGCGGATCAGGGCATGACATTTTTATACCTCATTAAAGCAGAATATGGAAGCCAGCTTAATATATTACCCAAAGAAAGATCAATATGTTTTTACGAATTTGGCTGTTTTTGCATATACACACTGTGTGAAAAAATATTGTGTTTTTAATTTCTTAT
>JBEICO010000005.1:0-24762 GCA_040383965.1 Francisellaceae bacterium | reverse complement strand
CAGTATTATCTGAAATCAAATTGCTCTCACCTCTTACTTTTTTTAGTTCCAGCTGGAATACTTCTATAATGGATTTTAGAAATTCAATTCCTTCACTACAAGTAATGCGTAAAATCCCTTTTTGTGGGTTTTCCCCAAAAAACGAACCTGGAGTGATCATAATGTAATGGTTGGTTAAAAAATAATATGCAACGTCAATATCCGCCTCGAGTTTTTTTCCCGACAAACCAATTTCTTGTAATTTTAGCTGGGTACTTTCATCTGTAATTTGTAAGCCAATAAGATTTTTAAAATCCCCTCTCACATAGAAGGTGCCTTCGACTTTCTCAAGGTTACCTTCTGCATCTAATAATGCAATTCCCAATCTTAAAAATTCACTTTCAACAAAGCGAACTTGGCTTTCATAAAATGTGCACAAAAAATCTAAATTCACATCACCAAACCGTGAGTCAAATGCATGAACTGCCTTTGCATAAGTAATTTGTGAAGAATGTGATGGAGTTCCTAAATACTCGTTCTCTATTCGAAATTCGTTTCTTAGATCACCGTTAGGCGTAAAAATGACCGCCAACCTTTCACCGGCTGCCGATAAACTTTTAGTACCTGAACGCAACACTACTAATCTTTGAAAAATCCCTTCATACAATTCTTGCAACTCATTTTTTTCATTGCTTGGCGGCATTGTATTAATCTGGGCAAATTTATTAGATAATACTTCAATTAAAAATGGCTTTTTCGCATAATCCAACTCACCATATGCTTCATCTATTACGATGATACATGTCTCATTTTTCACAACATCGATAATCTCTGCCCATTCTTCTTCTGATATGTCTTTCCCGGTGGGATTATTAGGGGTGTTCAGCAATAACGTGCTAATCTTTATTCCTTTTTTATGAGCTTCTATAAACATTTCTCTTAATGTTTTTCTAGAGTTTGTACCAGTTGTGGGAAGAAAACTCTCAAATTCATATAACCTATTACTGCCTTCTGGACCCGTGTAAAGTGTATAATAGGGGGTTTGTAGGGCTATAAAACTATCAGGAAAGTTCTTTTCACGTTCCCTAAAAATAACCCGCAACCCTCCGCCTCCCCCTTGGGTTGGCAAAATATCATCCCCTGTAATTCTAATGGCATCTTTTGATTGATTGGGAAATATAGTGTAGAAATTTCTAAATCCTTCCGCAATCATATCTCTTGCTTCTTGCTCAACGCGAGAGTTAGTCGAATCTAAATCATCAAAAGAAGTTTTTAATTTAGGTAAAACCTCGGTGCTGGAGCTTCGTAATATATCTTGTTTTTTAGGCAGATCTTCTTTCTGGATCTCTTGCGTTAATTCTACGCTTTTAGTTTGCAGTCTGTTTTGATCATTAGAAAAAAATGTTGCTTTTGGTATGAGCTCAGAGCTTTCACTCTTTAGCCCAACTTCCTTTTTCGAGGTTATTGTATCTTTTTTACGAAGTTGCCAAGCTTGAAATGTTGCTACAACTTCGTTAGCTTTATTGTCAAGTAAGCTCCAATAATTTTTAGCTGCTACACAAACATGAGGCAATACAGGCGCATTCGGTTTTCCAACACCAACAAACTTTACTTTGTTACCACCAGCTCGCCTATCATATTCTTTTGCCCATTGTAATAATAATTGAATTGGATCCATTTTTCCTGCCGGTGCTCCTCCTGGCATTCTTAGTTTTCTAGATTTAATTTTGGGTGAAGTATTTTCAGTGAGCATAGACATCTACCTAAGAAGATTTTAGGATGTCATTTTACCCCCCCTTCAAGAACCTTAGCAACATTTATGCTAGATTTTTCATTCAAACTAGGGAAAACCCTAAGTCTGTTTCCTGTGAATACTGTAAAAAAGTATAAATTGACATTAACAGGGATTAACTAATCCGGAGAACATTATAAAAGGAACTTGGCGTGATAAAGGAATAAAGTACCGACATCCAAGAATATACCGATAGTTAAATATTTATAGACACTGATGTATATTGAAGTTCATAGGAAATGTGTCCAAACAGGAAGTTAGCCTTACCCCCATTTAGACAGTTGTTCTCCTTACATATTTTTTGAGTTGACAATCCATTATATTGATTGTCTAATCCATTAAGAAATTTAAAGTAACGTTTTATAAATGATTCAGGGATAAAAACCTTTTAATAATACATTTCATTATAGGGAGATGAATAGTGGATGGAAGTAAACAAAAACGCAAACTTATTGAAGCGCAAGGCATATCTGGGCCATCTCATTTTCACGGGAAATTAGTACAAACAGTCGGGCCCATTATGCCTGTAATAACCAAAGTCGATAAGTTTAGAGTAACTGGAACACAAGCAATAACAAATCAATCCGGCTCGCAGCGAGAATTAAGAAAAGCCATTGGGTTTATGGTAGGGGCAACAGATCAAAAGGAAATAGAATATAGCCCGAAACAAGCAGATAGTATTAGCATTGATGGACAAGAAGTCTGGAATGCTAGTCGAGATAGAATATATAAAGTACCTGAAAAAATGGATCAAGATCCTAGAAATGAATGGAGTGATGAAAGTTTAGAGAAGTTTCGCATAGCAGATAAAAGTTTTAGGGAAATTAATGAGAGACAGATTGAGTCTACAAAAGACCAATCAAGCATTCAGGCTATCACAAAATCATTAGATAATTTAAATCTTGATCCGATCGCTTGTGCATGGAATATGATTTCTAATAATTATAAACTATTTGGAAACCAAGTTAATTTTTATTTGAAAATATCAGGGCCTTATACATTTGTCAGGCTTAATAGAAATGGTTTAAAGTTTAGTTTAGAATTTGTGACTAGCATTTTTACTTACATGGACTTTAATACTGGCAAGAGCTATGAATTAGATGAAAGAAACGAACCAAGGCTCATTCTGGATCATAATTCGGACGCAAAGAGCTCAATTGATCCTAAGTATAGTCAAAATAAATTTATATTATTTAGCTTGGAAACACAAGAGTTTTTAGAGCTTGTACCCACACAAAACACCACACAGTTTATCGATCCTCGCATTTCTGAACAAGGATTTGCATTATTTGATGTCAAAACAAACTTGTTTTTCATGCAATATGATGGCGAATTAATTCCCATTCTGGATCCTAGAAAAAGTGAAAATATCCCTTGCATTGAATTGGTGCAGAAAGCAAGGCCGGCAGCCCATGTGAACGGGATATCGCCTATTGCGGGCTTACGAGTTAATATTGAGTTGGATTTTACCCGATCACGTTTACAAGATCATGCCCCACAGGCAACCATTGAGATCTCTATTCAGTCTAGTAATAAGGGTTTTAGGTATGTAGGGTCTCAAAAAGCTGTTGAAATTATACAGCTGGAAAATATTGATCATAGATCACCCCTAGAATTCAACCAACAAGCATTAGGATTTACGGTACCTGATCTGACACCTCTCGCACCTACTTTAGCAAGCATTACAGATGCAAATTTTAAAGTGGGTAACTTGGTTAGCCAGATTATTCCATGTTTTGAAGCAAAAAAAGATCAAGACTTACTAAATTTTATTTTAGATTTATTTAATCAAGCCACACGTGTCAGCTTATTAAGGCTGCAGTTATCTAGGATCTATCGTGATAAACCTGAAGGGGATATTATTATTGATCACGGCGCCAATCTCATTAATGCAGCATTTGCTGAAGGAGTAACTGTACAGGATTTGTTGTCTAAAACAAATGCTGAACTTTCAATTATTTTTTATAAAATGAAAAGTGCAGAGTTTGCTAAAATTTTGAATATTTTTTACTCATCTGGTTCAAATATCCCAAAAGCTCGTGAAGCTGCAGTTTATATAAAGAAATTTCCTGGTGCATTTTTAACAGGAGAATATTTAACAGATGAAGCTACTGTTCAAAGGATAAGTGGTGCTGTTGTAATGGCTATTGATACAGTTAGGTTGGTACTTGATACTATTGCCAAGCGTAAACAATTTGAATTGCTTGGATATAAAACGCAGGGTGCATTTGTTAGCTTTAGAGATGTTCCTAAATTTTTTCTTGAATATTTATCTTTGTCAATCCAAGATAATTCTGAAAGAAATCCATTGCTAAATTCGGAGCTTTCAGTATTAGCTGAAAAGCGTATGGAGGCAGTAGATTCTAATGAATTAGATTCAGGTTCAGGTTCAAGCTCACAGCCAAATGTAGAAATGGGGATTACACAACCTTTGCTTCAAAGAGATGAAGTTACAGTTGTAAGACATAGTAATCTTCCCCCCTCTATTATGAGAGTCACTTTTCAGGGTGGTGAGCCCGAAAAAATAGCAGCGCTTTGGGTAAGAAATCCTTTTATAAAAGCAGTTAATGACGGGCTTGGGATCCATGAAATGATTAAGTTATTTTTAACTTTATACCCAAAAGCAAGTCAAAATGCTGCCCCATACCTAGTTATAACGGATGTTGTGGGCGGTCTTGTTGGAGCCGGAATTGGTCGACATGCGATATTAAATCCCCGTGACAAAATGAATACTACGATTAGAACATGGGAGGCTGGCACGGATGGTTTAATTGTTTACATATTTTCACTTAATGCCGCTATTCGGATTTATTTAACGTTACATCCAGATATTGAAAGTATATCTAATAAACTTTTTTGGAGCCAAATTGCCTCGGTGCCTTTATTTTTTTCTGTTTCTTATGCAAGTTGGCATTGCATTCCACCTGGCGCAAAAGAGAAGATTTTTGGGCAAAACGCATGTTTAAGTTATACCAAAACAGTGTTAGACATGACAACAAAATTCTTATTATATGGTGGAACATTTCAATATACAAATCTACGGGTTCTCGAGTCTCCCAATACTTTAGCATGGGAGTTAAGTCCTATTCTTCCTGCTTTTGTTATGACAGCGTTAAGCAGAACTCGATTTAAAGAAAGAGCGCATGGGGTTATGACATATTTAGCTTCTATGAATTTAATTTATACTTTTGGAAGAAGTATGGCTGAAATTTTGGGGCCAAAGGAGGGCTCAGAAGAGTTAGAACAAGGAAATGAGATATCAGCTTATATTAGATGTGGATTCTGGAGCATTTTGTTCGTTGGTTCTTCTTATTTTGTTATAACAAATACGCTGAAATTTGTTGAAAAATATCAGGGAGATCCTGAAGTTATTCTCCAAAGAACTGCAGTTCAAGACTTGGAGCGCGATGGAGAAAACTTAGGAGATGGTGATGCTTTGGATGCTGAACAGTATCAGAGTTTAGTTAACCCTGCTGCGCCTGGACATGATAGAGATACTACCTTGACCTGGTTAAGACAGCATCATGCTACCCGTCAAAATCGCGAGAGAAGAACCATAAATCATAGTACTCTCCGAGAAGAAGACGGGCAGACAAGATCATGGTCTAGTTGTAGTATCTTGTAATAGGATTATTTTCCCCAGCAAGATATGCACACGCTATCGATAAAAAGTGTAACGTGATCAAAAACAGCTGAATCAGGTATTTTATCTACATTGCCAGGCAAAACCTTCGCCGTGAAGGTTAATGTCTTTAATTTTTTATCGTACTTAGGTGCAGTTAATTCCAAAGCGAAATCATATACATGATCTTCAGAAAAAACCCTAGTCTTTTTAACATGTAAAACAGCATTGGGTGGATTCTTTTCAAAACTATTAACATTCTGGTGATACCAAAGTTCCATAAATTCAACCAAAGGCATTACACCCGCATTTCTAATTGGTCTATCTGAAAAATAGGTAATTAAGGGATCTGTTTGTTCTAAGGTGATCGTGTAAGTTTTTTCGTTGCTTTTGTTTGCCTTGATAATGACTTTTTTAGCAGATTGCACAAACAAATAATTTCCTTTAGATGCGCTTTTTTTAATTACCACGCTGCTGTTAGCAATTGGGCTTGAAAATAAGGTAAATATGAAGAGTATGATGTATAACCCTAAATTATCTTTATATAGTTTATGCATTTTTTTCTCCTGACTTTATAGTGTATTTAATCCAAATTAACGTGAATATTGTAAAGCTCTGCTTATAAATATCGACGCATTTTCCTGAAGTATAGTCTGTTTTCTTATTTAATTTGTTTTAATGTGCGTGTAATTCCTCGGAATAAGGAGTAAAATGCCAAGGCATATTAGGCTAAGGAGTATAATAGTATGGCAGCAAACCAGACCGAAATTCAGGAAAAAACGGAAAAAGAGTTAGAGTCATTACACACATTGTTTGCAAGTTTATTGGAAAGCGGAATATATGCTAGTCCAGAGGAGCTAGTGACAAAAGGAAGATTTGATGAATTTGAGGTTACCCTGTTTGCATCCGTATTACAATTTAAAAATATCTCTGCTGTAGAAGACCGGCCTGTTGTAGTGCCTGTTACAGAGCTTGTTCAAATTGAAGGGCCTAAGCTGGATAGACAGGTACCTGCAACAGTAGAATCTATGCTTAAGCCCGAAGAGGTAGATAAACTAATAGGCGAGATCCGGAGAGCTTTGGAGCAAAAGGATTTTGGATTAAAAGCTTCGTTAGTTAAGAATTTAGCAAAAATATTAGAAACGAATACTTTTGTCATATGTTTAGAATTGGATGACTTGGAATTAGACGATATAGATGCAAGCTTTATCGCACAATTATTATCTAGAAATAAATGTATTCAATATGTGTCTTTGGAACGGAATAAAATAGGTGATAATGGTGTTATTGATATTGCCAATAGTCTTCAAGTCAATTCGATTGTAGATACCCTAAAGCTTGGCGGTAATTTGATAGGGGATGGCGGTGCAGTTGCGCTTGCTACTTTACTGAAAACTAATAATACCATACGTATTTTAGGATTAGATTCTAACCGCATAAACGAAGGAGTGGTGGCATTAGGGGGGGGCTCTACGTAGCAACAAAGGGTTATTGTCTTTAGATCTTTCTAAGAACCTAACGGGGAATCCTCAATATCTCCGAGAAATTTATACAGCACTGGAATCGACCAATCAATCTTTAGTCTTTTTGAAATTAGAACCCAATATTTTTCGTTCAGGACAACAGCCTTTAGAGATCGAAGGAAAAATAAATTTTTTTCTTAATCGTAATTTTCGCTCGTTATTTCGTGCAATGGAAAATTTGTCAAAAAACTTCACGCTGTTTGCGGATATGGGGGCTGAAGAAGTTGAAAATTATGGTCTAGAACGATATAAAGCTCAATTTACACTTTATAAAAAAGAGATGGAAGTGGGGCTTAAAAAATTAAGGGTAATAGCACAGCCAGCGCCCTTTTCTAATATTAAAGAAAAATTAGAGAGATTACGTAAACAATGCGAACAGAAAGTTTCTATATTATCAGGAGGGGGTGCATTACCTGTGACTGTAGATGAACCTATCACGACACATCTTGCGAAAGTTCCAACCTCTTTGGAAATTCCTATAGAGAAATTAAAGTTTGGGGGTAAAATTGGTGAAGGTAGTTTTGGGGTTGTCTATCGGGGATCCTATTTACATACCGAAGTCGCAATAAAAACTTTAAAACCTACAAACGACTCGCGTTTGCAAGAGGGTTTTTTAAGAGAAATGGAAATATTAGCGGCTACGCGATCTCCTCATATTGTGTTATTGCTTGGAATAGGTGAGCTTCCGCATGGAGAAGGGTATGCAATTGTCACTGAATTTATGCCTAAAGGAAGCTTGTCAGCCTATTTATATAGCACGGTGGATATACCCTGGCAACGCAGGTTTCCAATGGCAAGAGGGGTTATCTGTGCGCTTGAATTTTTGCATCATCATAGAATATGCCATAGAGATCTTAAAAGTGATAATGTGATGTTAACGGGAGATTATCAAGTTAAACTAATTGACTTTGGTTTTGCAAAATGTGCAGAGCAATCTCAGAAATATCCGGCCCTGCAAGAAGAAGGGATAGTTGGCACACCCCTTCACTGGTCTCCAGAAATTCTGGAGCAAGTTTACAAAAAATCCTTAAAATCTAGCGAGGAATTTCAACCGGAAATGTTTTCATATGGAGCAGATATCTTTAGCCTTGGAGTATTATTAAACCAAATTGCTTCAAGACTGAGACCTTACGCCAGAGTTTCCTCTATTAAGGGGATGAATCACCTTATTCATCATGTTGTTACCCAGGATAGACGCGATGAGATCCCCCCAAACACGCCGCTTTTTTTCTCAGCGAATATTAAAGACTGCTGGAGAAAAGCTGCTGCAGATCGTCCCACTGCCTCAGAATTAATTGATGCGCATGATAAGGGCGTGGCAAGTCTTCAGTTTTCCTGACTTGACTGGAGGTTAGAGTATGCTCTCTTTTTTCTCTTTGAAATCATCTTGCACTAAATAATAAGTTGTTACAATGATAATTAAGATCCCAATCATTGTGGAGGGTAGAAGAACTTCATCAAATAAAAAGAATCCTAATGGAATTGCAAAGATTAAGCGGGTATATTCAAAAGGGGCTAAAAAAGACGGTTTTCCAATCTTAAGAGCAGAAAGATAACAAAATTGAGAAAATATCCCAAGAATTCCTAAGAAGAAAAGCAAAATAAGATCTTGCTTCACAGGCATTCTCCACTCAAAGTAAGCAAATAATCCCATCATTATAAAACTTAAAAAAGTGCTATATAACAGTATTGTTGTTGGACTTTCAGTGTTCGATAATTTTTTTGCTATGATAATTGCAAGAGTCGCCAAAAGATTTCCGAGGAGCGCAACCAACATGGCAGGTTGCAAATGAGAAAAATTAGGGTTTACAATGATAATGACGCCAATATATCCAATAATCACCAATCCCCAACGTTTTAAACTAAATTGCTCTTTTAGCAATAAAATACTAAATGCTACTGTAATAAGAGGACCCGTAAAACCAATAGAAGTTGCAATTGCAAGAGGAAGTCTACAACATGAGTAATAGGTGCATAACATGGTGGCAGAAACAAGAATGGCTCTTAAACCGTGTAAAGTGAATTTTGTTGTTTTTAAATTTGCAATGCCACTTTTTTTGAAAATAAAAGGCGACAAAATGGATAGGCCAAAGAAAAGTCTAATAAATACCAAAACAACGGTTGAAATGTCGGTGCTTAATAATTTTGCAACTGTCATTAGCAGCGTATATGAAGATGCCCATAATAAAATCCAGAAAATGCTCTTAAGAGTATTACGATTTTCAGGCTTAAGAAAAGAAATTGGCCTTTGTAGAAAAAGGGGGGCAGTTAAAAACTTTTGCATAACGAGCATTATACCATGATTTGACATGTAAATGCAAGATTAGCCCTAACTCTGAAATAAGTGCTTGTTTTTAAGCATAGCTGGTGTACCCACACTTAAGAACACTGCGAAAAAAGTTAAAAATGCAGCAGCAGAAATATATAATCCTGGACCCATATAACCAAAATAATTTACTAGATTTTCAGCAACAATTAAGGTGGTTCCGCCAAAAATAGCAACCGGAATACTCCATGCAATCGAGTTTCCTCTATAGCGCACTTCAGGACTAAATTGTCGGATCATTAAATTCATCATGGGTGCAGATACCAATCCGTTGCAAAGCGCATAAAGAACTTGACCGAGAATGGTTAAGTAGACTTCTCCAGATTGTGCGCAACTCATTATGAAAGGGCCTGCTAGAATGGTAGACCCAAGGCCAAGCAAACATATTTTAATTCCGCCTACTCGATCCGCGATAAAGCCAAGCCCTAGGATCATAAGTGCTGCTAGGAATTGTCCTCCAGTAACAATTTCAGAAGCTAAATGGGGAGATAAATTGCCCACTTTAACACACAGTATTTTATAATAGACACTACCAATATAAACAAAAACTGAAGTAAAAATTGCAAAGAAAGTAGTTAACCATAATGCACGAGTGTTACTGTCAAAAATTTCAACGGGGTTGACAGATTTTTTTTGAACTCTTGATTGTTGGTAGATAGGCGTCTCAGCGACATTTTTTCTTAAGTAATAGGCAACTAAGCCAATAAAACCACTACAGATGAAGGGAATTCGCCATGCATAAACTGGTGCAGCGGGTAATGACACTAAGGTGGCAGCCAAAGCACCTAAAGCCATTCCAAAAGCGGCAGAAAAAGGCGTTAAGCTTCCTGCCAAATAAGGTCTATGCTGATAATGCTCTAGCATAAAGATGGCAGAACCATTAAATTCTCCTGCAATGGCAACACCTTGTAAGATGCGGCAAAAGAGTAATAAAATCGCCGCATTTGCTCCAATACTGCTATAGGTCGGGAGAAAGCCAATGGCAGTTGTTGCCATACACATTAAGAGCATTGAATTAATAAGGGCAGGTTTTCGACCAAATTTATCTCCAATATACCCAAACAAAATAGCGCCTAAAGGACGCATAAAATAACTGGTGGCAAAAATTGCGTAGGTTTTTAATCTTGCAAGTTCAGGGTTTTCAATAGGGAAAAAGTGTTGTGATAATAGATCTGCCATAAAGGCAAAAAAAGTATATTCAGCCCATTCTAATGCAGTACCAATCGTAGTTGGTATAATGGTTTTAAGAGAGGACTTGTTCATGGTGCAATGTTTCCTTAGTAAAAAAACTAATGATTAAGGCAAAACCTATCCCAACTATGATAATGCTCATAGCCATTTTAAGTTCATGAGGAGTGACATTCACAGTATAATTATTATTTGCATGAAACCAATCTATGAGCGCGCCGACAATTTGTTGGCAAAAAGCCCCTACAATGACCGACATCCCATTTCCAAAACCAAGGGCAACACCTGCTACAGCTTTAGGGTTTAGTTCTGCAATCGCTGTATAAGCTGCAACCATGCCACTATTACACAGACCATAAGCAAATAAAAACGAATATAACAAGAAAATGGGAATGGGCGGTAAATATAGAATACCGGAAATAAAAATTGTACTGGTAATAGCAGAGAAAATCATTATGGCTCGTCTACCGAATCGATTGGCCAAGATGCCACACAAGGGTCCACCAATAGCCCACCCTACGAAAATCGTGCTGATCCCATCATTGGCAACGGTTACGGATAAATGTTGAGTTTCGCTTAAATAAAAACTGCCCCACAATTCTGCAAAAACCGCGGTTGGCATATACAGGAGTCCTGCATAAATTGAAATAAGCCATGTTTGCCGGCTTTTCAAAACCATTTTAATGGCTTGCAAGAGACTCAAATGGCTTTCAAGTTTAAACGTCATGTTTTCTTTGCTGTTTAGATATTTAGATTTAGAGGGTGAAGGTGTATTGCGAACAAACAAAGCGATTACTAAGGCAAGCAAACCTAGAACCACTCCAAAAAATTGGAAACTAATTTGCCAATCTTCAAGCTCCGCTAAGCGACCCAAAATACAAATTCCGGCGGCGCCACCTACCATGCCTAAGGATTGAGTGATCCCAACCAGAACGCTGAATGCCTCTGCTTTAAACCACAGTAAGGCTAATTTTAAAGTACCTACTAAAGCAAAGGCGGCACCAAAACCAAGCAATAAGCGGGCAGCTTGGGCTATAAGTAAATCATCTGTCCACGTAAACAAGAAGGTAGAAAATGAGCACAGGGCTGTTGAAAGGCTAAGGCATCCTCTTGCACCAAAGCGATCGACCAGTAAGCCGACTGGGATTTGCATGAGAACATAGGCATAGAGAAAATAAGCTGAAAATGCGCTGATGTCTAATGAGGAAGCCTGAAAAGTTCTCATCAAACTAGGGATCATCGATCCTGGAGCGACCCTGATGAGGTATTCAATGAAAAAAACCAGAGCTCCCAGACTCCACATCATCCAAGGTAAAAGGTGTTTAGCTAAATTGTTGCGAGTTAAAGAGGTCATAGGTAAGTTAATTATATGGGATTTCAGGGGAGAAAGCATGGATGGACAAAAGGGAGGTGGGTCAAGTATGCTAACCGTTCTTAAGCCGATAATTGATATAAAAAGTTATGAAACCAAATTCTGATAATATTGTGGAAATACGTGATCTGCATTTTAGCCGTGATACCCGAGTTATTTTTGATGGGGTGTCTTTATCGGTACGGCGCGGTAAAATTACGGCAGTAATGGGGCCAAGTGGCTCTGGTAAAACAACATTATTGCGTTTAATTGGCGGACAGCTATTGCCTGATCGTGGAAAGGTCGTTGTTGAGGGAGAAAATATTGCCCTCTTATCTCGTGAAAACCTGTATAAAGCGCGTCGCCAAATGGGAATGTTGTTTCAAACGGGTGCTTTGTTTTCTGATATCACTGTTTTTGAAAATGTTGCATTTCCCTTAAGGGAACATACGAATTTACCGGAATCTATGATCCGAGACTTGGTGTTGATGAAACTACAAGCTGTAGGGTTAAGGGGTGCAAGGGAATTGATGCCATCAGAATTATCTGGAGGTATGGCAAGACGAGTAGCTTTGGCTAGGGCACTAGCGATGGATCCTTCACTGATTATGTTCGATGAACCATTTGCAGGCCAAGATCCTATTTCTATGGGTGTATTGGTGCAATTAATCCGCTTGTTAAATGATGCTTTAAAAATGACTACTATTATTGTTTCCCATGATGTTCAAGAGACCATTAGCATTGCAGATTATATTTACATCATTGCAGATGGAAAAATCGTCGGTTCAGGCAGTCCTCAGGATTTAATGCAAAATGGTACTGCATGGGTACAACAATTTATACAAGGATTACCGGATGGGCCAGTCCCGTTTCATTACCCTGCTCAGGACTATCGAAATGATCTGTGGGGAGATGTTGCGTGACGATCGTCAAACAAACACAGTGGCTTGGTCGGTTAGGCTTGGCTTACATGGGAGATGTTGGGCGCGCTTCCCTGGTGTTATATCATGCATTAGTTGGGAAACCAGACTTTGTTCATGGATTTAAACGACTGATCCAACAGCTCTATTTTGTAGGCGTATTATCGTTTGTCATTATCGTACTATCCGCTTTATTTATTGGTATGGTATTAGGGTTACAGGGATATACCATATTGGTAAAATTTGGGGCAGAGCATGCCTTGGGGCAGTTAGTTGCCTTGAGTTTGGTGAGGGAGTTAGGTCCGGTGGTTGGCGCATTGTTATTTGCCGGAAGGGCAGGATCAGCGTTAACAGCTGAAATTGGACTGATGAAGACTACAGAACAACTATCCTCCATGGAAATGATGGGAATAGATCCTCTTAGACGCATAATTGCACCGCGATTTTGGGCGGGACAAATATCGATGCCCATTTTGGCATTAATATTTAATTGCGTTGCCGTGTTAGGAGGATATATGGTTGGGGTTGAGTGGCTGGGGGTAGATAACGGCGCTTTTTGGGCAAATATGCAGTCTGCAGTTGAATTTCAGGCAGATGTAATAAATGGCATTATAAAAAGCTTTGTTTTTGGGACCGTGATAACGTGGATAGCTGTATTTCAAGGGATAGATTGTGCACCTACATCTGAAGGTATTGGTCGCGCGACTACCCGTACTGTGGTGTATTCTTCGCTAGCTATCTTGGGGCTTGATTTTTTCTTAACTGCAGTTATGTTTGGGGTGACTTAAATGATGAAGATGAGAACAGTAGAAATTACCGTTGGTGCATTTGTGGTGGCGGGTATATTATCTCTACTGATGCTTGCCTTACAGGTGAGCGGATTAAACTATTTTTTTAGGGAAGAACCTGGATATAAAATTAAAGTAGAATTTACAAATATCGGGAGCCTTAAAGTTCGGGGTAAAGTCTCCTTGGCGGGTGTTGTTGTTGGGAGAGTTGTCAAGATTGGATTGGAACCTAAAAGTTTTAATGCGGTAGTTTGGATTTCAATTGATCCGAATCGAATTCAAAACTTACCGATTGATACGCGAGCCAGTATTTTAACAGCGGGATTATTAGGAGACAATTATATTAGTTTAACACCTGGATTTAGCGAAACTGAATTTTTAAAAGAAGGCGATGTCATACAACCTGGAAGCACGGATTCGGCAGTGATATTAGAGCAGTTAATTTCAAAGTTTTTAGCTGGGCAAGCGAGTGGCAGCAATAAATCAAAGTCTGAACCTGCAGAATTACCAAAGGGAGATAATGAATGAAAAAAGCAAGTACACTTAAACGTTTTTTTCACTTTTTGAGTATTGTTCTATTTTTAAGCTACGCAGGATCCGTTGTTGCTGCAGAAGCAGTGCAATCAAAGGAAGCAGTAAAACAGCAGGATCCTAAAGCCGTTGTGAAAGCTCAAGATCCGGTTACTATGTTAAAAACCGTAACTAAGCGAGTGATGGATGAGTTAAAAACACATCGTTCAGAAATTCGGCAAAACCACGATAAGATCTATGCATTGGTTGATCACTTAATACTACCCCATGTTGATTTTATAGAAATGGCTCGATGGGTAGTGGGACGAAATGCTTGGAAAGAGGCTAACCATGCCACTCAAAAACAATTTGTGGTTGAGTTTAAAACAATGGTTGTGAGAAGTTATGCACGATCATTATTAGAATATACAGATCAGGAAATTGTTTTTTTACCTCTTAGAGATGCAGTGGGTGATCAACAGCGGGTTCAAGTTTCGAGTCTCATTAAAGATTCGGGACAATCTCCAACTCATATGAATTATAATTTGATCCGTGAAAAAGATGGGAGTTGGCGAGTGTATGATATTATTATTGAAGGCGTGAGTTTGGTACAGGGGTATCGAGCTCAGTTTGCCGATGATATTCGAGAAGGTGGTGTGGCAAAAGCCACAGAAACCATGCAAAATCGTAATCATTCGGGATAGAATATTCATGAATGTGGCTGTGCTTGAAGAATCGAATGGTCTCTTAGTATTAAAGGGAACTGTTCAATTTGATAACGTGGTTTCTTTGTTACAACAAGGGATTACTTTCTTTAATAAACTGAATGATATCAAAGTGGATTTAAAGGGGTTATCACGGTGTGACAGCAGTGGGCTTGCATTATTGACAGCGTGGGTTAGAGAGGCGCGTCGACAAAATAAGGCAATTGTGTTTATTCACATGCCGAGTTTTATGCAGGATATTTTAAGGGTTTGTGGCTTAGATGGTGTGTTACCAGTTATATGGGAAAATTAATTATTTCAGGTGGGGGACCTTTAAAAGGTGAGGTTCGTATTTCAGGTGCTAAGAATTCGGTATTACCGATCTTAGCTGCGTCTTTATTAGCCGAAGAGCCAGTGACTATCGGTAATGTGCCACATTTAAATGATGTGACAACCATGATGGAATTACTGGGGCAATTTGGGGCGAAATTAACGGTTGATGAACGGCTCATGATCGAGATAGATGCGAGAACTGTGAATGAGTATCGCGCGCCTTATGAGTTGGTTCGTACCATGCGAGCTTCTATTTTAGTATTAGGTCCTCTACTCGCGCGTTTTGGCGAAGCGGTGGTGTCATTACCTGGGGGATGTGCGATTGGACCCAGGCCAGTAGATTTACATGTTCGTGGCTTACAGGCGATGGGCGCAGAAATACTGATTGAAAATGGATATATTAAAGCCAAAACCTCAAAGCGTCTTCATGGCGCAAATATTGTGTTTGATACCGTGACAGTGACGGGAACCGAAAATTTAATGATGGCGGCCGTTTTGGCAGATGGTATTACAGTTCTTAATAATGCGGCTCGTGAGCCTGAAGTGCAAGATTTAGCGCTTTTCCTGAATTTATTAGGCGCAAAAATATCGGGAGCTGGAACGGATACAATTGTGATTGAAGGAATTTCTGCACTCGGGGGAGGAGAATATCGGGTGGTTCCGGATCGCATTGAAACAGGTACATATCTTGTTGCGGCGGCTATCACTCGGGGTTCTGTTAAAACAAAAAATACCCGACCAGAATTATTAGAGGCAGTTTTACAAAAATTAGAAGAAGCGGGTGCTGATATAGAGCGGGGTGAAGATTGGATATCTTTAGATATGCATGGCAAGCAGCCCAAAGCAGTTGATGTGAAAACGGCTCCTTTCCCCGGGTTTCCAACCGATATGCAAGCGCAATTTACGGCCTTAAATGCAGTTGCCGTCGGTACTGGGGTTATTACAGAAACTGTATTTGAAAATCGTTTTATGCACGTTCAAGAATTGCGTAGGATGGGTGCTGATATTGCTGTGACAGGTAATACGGCGGTGTGTCGCGGAGTGTCTGAATTAACAGCTGCGCCAGTGATGGCCACGGATCTACGAGCATCTGCCAGTTTGGTGTTGGCAGGTCTCATTGCAAAGGGTGAAACGGTTGTGGATCGAATTTATCATATTGACCGCGGTTATGAATGCATAGAAGAAAAATTAATGCAATTAGGTGCACGTATTGCACGTCTTTCTAACTCAGGTTGAAAATATTATGTCTGAACCAGAAAGTCCCATAGAACCTACCCGACATCGAGGAATTTATTTATTGCCTAATTTGTTTACCACAGGCGCTTTGTTTGCTGGTTTTTACGCAATTGTGGCAGGGATGAAAGGGCAATTTGAACACGCCGCCGCCGCCTTGTTTGTTGCGATGATCATGGATACATTAGATGGAAGAGTCGCACGTCTTACCAAAACACAAAGTGCCTTTGGCGCAGAATACGATAGTCTTTCAGATATGGTGTGTTTTGGGTTAACGCCTGCATTAGTGAGTTTTAATTGGGCGCTATCGCACTTTGGGAAATTGGGGTGGTTAGCCGCATTTATTTATACGGCAGCTACAGCTTTAAGATTAGCGCGTTTTAATACTCAGTTAAATTCTATGGACAAACGCTATTTTATTGGACTTCCTTGTCCAGCTGCCGCTGCAGTGGTTTCTGGATTGGTGTGGCTTGGGACAGATTTAGAAATTAAAGGTCGGCAGATCAGCATTATGGTGGCATTGATATTGGTAAGCCTTGGGTTATTAATGGTTAGCAATTTAAAATATTACAGTTTTAAAGAAATTGATTTTAAAGGCCATGTGCCTTTTTTTGCATTACTTGTGGTTGTATTGCTTTTTAGTGTTATCGCTTGGGATCCCCCTTCTGTTTTGTTTGCAATGTTCTTTCTCTATGCATTGTCGGGTCCTTTTGGTTGGATTAAGAATCGATATCACAAAAAATGAATATCGCCACTCAATATCAGTTACTGGATCTGATAGGAATTAACCGTTGGATTTCACGTCGAGATCCAGATCTCATTCTTAGTTCCCACGCCCCACTTTTTGCTGCTGGGTGCCTGGTGCTTTTACCTGAAAAACTATCCCTGGAAGCCACGGAGCAGCGTAAAATATTATCGGGCATGTTAAAAGTGCTAGCGTTAGATCCGCAAGAAATATGTGTGGCTTGGGTGAGAGACCCTGCTGTTTTAAATCAAACCCAACTTATCACTGCCGAAATTATAAAATTGGCACCTTTTAGTGTATTGATTTTAGGTGAAAAATTCGCTGAAAGCTTTTCGGGGTTAGGGAAAATTATTCGTGTGGTTACTTACCATCCTAGTGAATTAATAAATAAACCAGAAAATAAAAAGAAAAGCCTATCAAGATCTTCTAAACTTAAAGGAACAGTTACAGCAAGAGAGGCCAGCATGATAGACCTACGTGCGATGCAGCAGCGGGATGTGGAAGGGGTTATGAAGATCGAAATAGAAGTCGTCGATTTTCCGTGGACTTATAGTATTTTCAGCGATTGTATAAAGGTGGGTTACAGCTGTTGGGTCTTGGAAGATGAAGATGAAATTATTGGCTATGGATTACTCTCCGCCGCTGCTAATGAAGCGCATATCTTAAATGTCTGTATTACCCCTGAAAGACAAGGGCAAGGCTTAGGCGAACGGATGATGTTACATCTTATCGAAGAAGCTAAAAAATTAAGAACCCTTTCGGTGTATTTAGAAGTTCGTGTTTCAAACGATCGCGCCATTCGCTTATATGAAAAATTAGGGTTTACCGCAATTGGTAATCGCAAAGACTATTACCCTGCCTTTGATGGCCGCGAAGATGCCATGGTGTTAGAATTGGTTTTTGTGGCATAAAGTATTTCTATACCCTTGAACCTATCTTATTTCAGACCCTATACATATCCAACCTAATCTTTCTTCATCACTTAGTGGAAAAGGGTAATTTCATTCTGGGTTGTTTGGATGCAATGTGCAATGCGCGGTTAATTTCAAACTCATTAAATTCCCGTGCCTTGCTTTCTTGCAAGACAGTATTTGAATAAGAGACTTGTAAAGGGTTGGTTGAACAATATTGTCCAGAGAGATAATAGTCTATGGGATCTGGAGCGAGCTCAGCATACGCTATAGCAGTCGCCTGTTCATAACCATAGAGAATACAGTTATTAATTTTGAAATCTAAATCTTCAAGCTGATCTAATTGATCACTATCGTAGTCACTGGATAACTTATGGAAAAGTACAATCAAGCGGTTACACTGCTGATCAATAATGTCTTGATAGTGCTGTTGTACTACCCCTGTGATAGGGTTAGATGTAAGATGATATCTTTCATTGAGTAAGTAGTTTTGATAACAGGCTTGTGGAAAAACAACAGGGATATCGCATTCTTCCATAAACTCTATCATGCTTTTTATAAATTTTTCTGAAAGATTATAGCGTTTCGATTGTGCGAGTAGATCTTGGAAAAATTCATCGCTTAATCTAAGTTCTATTCCCTTTCCTATGGATGTAAGTTTTTTCAGTAATTGTCCCCCGATTTTCTCTCGAGAAAAATTTATAAACTCCAAGTGCAAATGATGGGTCTGCTCCAGAATCTGATCTAGATCCAATTTCTTAGGATCTGTATCTTCTAAAATTTGGAAAAATAAACAAGAAAACTCATTTAACTCAGCGGCAGATCTAAGTCCGCAATAACCACCTAATTGTTCAAGAATGGGAATTTCGACAAGAAGTTCTCCTTTGGAGCTCTCCAATAACTCAAGATATTTATCATGAGGCAATGATTTATCTTCGGCAATATGGATCGTAATAATAGGATCAAGCTCTTTTTTTAGTTTGTAAATTTGGATCCCAGTGTATTCTGATCCCGCCCCCACATTACCTAAAGCCATTAACGTACCATATGCTTGACTTTGGTATAAGGTAAGCGCACTAAAATGCACATCTGTTGTAACTTCTAATGGGGTGGGCTCCACTTCGTTTTGTTGTGATTTTGCAAATTCGCTTCTTAATTTTTCAATTATTAATTTTGATTCGGCTCTTAAAATTTCAGTTTGTTCCAATGTATCTTGTTCAATTTTTTTTCTTTTATTTTGGAGGTCTTCTGTATTTGTGTCAAGAGGAAGTTGATATTTAGCCAATAATGCACTTGATTGAAGCATCGAGATTTTATGCGCAAGGGCAAACTCTTCATTTTCAATCTTCTGATTAAGGAGTGTTTTCTGTAAACTCCCGAATGATTTTTGCAGAGCTTGGTGTTCTCCATAATGAGGAGGGAGGGCGGAAGTGAAAGAGGTTAACACTGTTAAAGCGTTAATGGGAGTTACTTTTTTTGGAATGGCTGTATGCTGCTCAGGTAATTTCTTCTTTGATAGTAGAAATTCGTGGTGAAATCCTGCAAAAATAGGTTCAAAAGTTTGATGATAACTGTACTCTAAATTAAATTCAAATCCGTGAAACTTGCATGTTCTTGAAAATATATTAAAGAAATGACTCGTTACTTTTGCATCCAGAATACAATTGAAAGCATCTGCAATTTGAAGAAATTGAGAATTTCCGAGATTTTCCTTCTTTTGGGCATTGAATTCTTTTACAACTTCAGGAATTAATACTAACTTACCAAACCAAGGTTTTTCCAATAAATTTCCATTAGGATTTCGTTTCAATTTTTCAGCTATTGCTTTAACAAATGCAGCAGAATGAGTGTTGAAAAAAGATGGATTAAAATTATCAATAAGTAAATCAAGATGTTGCTGATAGATGCTGGGATCAAGTAGATCAAATTTATCAAATGCTAAGTCCCAGTTTCCCTGTTTCATTAAATGAATGATGTCTTTAATAGTTTTTTCAGATGAAGCTCTATCTGTAATAAGAGGCATTGTATTATCCTTCTACTTGAGTGAAAGAAGTAATCAAGTTAACACAATTTATTTTGGAAATCAAGCTTTTTTTGGCTGAATAAAACCTTAATTATGCGTATTTGATAGATCAAATGAACAAACATTGTTTACCTGCAAGGCTGAATTTTTATACAGATTTATAAAAAAACGCTTTCTTTCTTAAAGAGCGATATATAAGTGTAATGAGTTATGTGAAATGTTAATGTTCTTGAAATGTCTAACAATATCAAAAGAGAAAGGGGATTTAATCAGGATCAGATTGGTGGTAGTCTATAGGCGTATTCTATCCCAAATCTTCAACTTGTCCTATTTCAGGCACAATGCATTTCCAGCCAAATTTTTCTTCTATTTTTTGTTGCATGCCAAGGCTGGACGCAGATTCGCCATGGATCAGAAAAACTTTTTTGGGTGATTTTTTAAGTGTTTCAAGCCATTTGATAATTTCATTATAATCAGAATGCGCCGACATATTATGCAAAAAACCAATTTCAGCGTTAAGGCTTACCGGGATCCCGTCTATGATAGTTTCTTTAGCACCGTTTATCATGGCGTGGCCTCTGGTTCCTGCAACTTGAAATCCGGTAAATAAAATCGCGTTTTTAGGATCCGTCCCGTATTGCTTAATATGATTTAAGACTCTACCGCCTTCTGCCATGCCACTTGCTGAAATAATTACTTTTGGACCCTTTTTTAGACTAAGGGTAAAAGAGTCTTCTTGAGTTAACACGTTAATAGCGGTACTGCACACTTGGCGCGCGAGTTTTTTTCCTAAGCGATGCTCATCGGCATACTTATAAAACAACTCTGTGGCACTAATTGCCATAGGGCTATCTAGGTAAATAGGAACTTTGGGGATCCGATTGCCCATTTGGAGCTGTTGGATTAAATACAAGAGCGTTTGTGCTCTCCCAACTGCAAACGAAGGAATAATGAGCGTACCGCCTCTTTTGAAGGTTTTATGAATATATTCTGCTAATCCTTGTAAGGGATCTTCTGTGCCATGCAGATGAGCACCGTAGGTGGATTCTAAAACCATAAAATCTGTTTCAATACAATTTGCTGGAGGTTCCATGACAGGATCATTAAAGCGACCAATATCGCCTGAAAACAACAATGATGTTCCGTGGCTTTTTAAGACAACAAACGATGCGCCTAAAATATGCCCTGCAGGATATAATGTAAATTTTGCCGCCTTTTCAATGTGAGCTTCATATTCAAAATCTGTCACATGAAAGCGTTTTAGCGCGCGCATCGCATCTTCTAGGGTATATAAGGGTGAAGTTTTATGTTCTCTTGCTTGTTCTTCTTGGATGTAAGCTGCATCCATTAATAAAATAGAGCAGAGATCTTTGGTGGCGGGGGAACAGTAAATTTGTTTAGAAAACCCGTTTTTAATTAACAATGGAATATAACCGCAATGATCAATATGAGCATGGGTTAAAATAACAGCGTCGATATGTTGTGGATTAACCAATAGATGCTGCCAATTTCTAGCCACCAAATCATGATGACCTTGAAATAACCCGCAATCAATGAGGATTTTTTGGGTTCCGGTGTCTACGAGATATTTAGATCCCGTCACTGTTTTGGCGGCGCCTAGAAAGGTAATTTTCATCCTTTAAGTATAGGTTTTTTGGGGAGATTGGGACGATGGGGCTAAAATCGATGATTTTAATAAAAAAACTATATATTTATATAGTTAAGTATAAAAGAGGATCCTCTTTTATACACCTAGTATAGAAAAGAGGATCCTCTTTTATTGACTTAGGACCCTGGAAGCCACTAAAATGAGTAAATACTCCTCTCCCCCTAAACGGGAGGTTGAAAGCCCTAAAAGGACAAAAAATTGAATAGAACTGTTACAAGTGATTTACAGAATTGGTTAATTTCCATCGATCGCAAACCACTGGTGATTCGAGGTGCGAGGCAAGTAGGTAAAACATGGTTAGTAAGACATTTGGCAGAAAAAAATCAAAAACAAATTGTTGAGCTTAATTTTGAAAAACAACCTCAATTAGCAAGTCTTTTTTCAGCAACTGATGTCAATAAAATCTTGATAGCTCTTGGTGTGGTTATCAATCAAAAAATAGATCCAAATGAATGCATATTATTTTTAGATGAAATACAAGCTGCGCCCCAATTATTTAGTAAATTGCGTTGGTTTGCAGAGGAATTACCGAAACTGCCCGTAATAGCAGCAGGATCACTATTAGAGTTTGTGCTAGAAGAGCATACATTTAGTATGCCCGTTGGTCGAATTAGCTATATGCACTTAGAGCCTTTGTCATTTGAAGAATTTGTATTAGCCAATGATAAGGTGCAACTCTATGAGTATTTAAAAAACTATCAATGGAAAATTGATACTCCTACTCTTGTACACGAACAAATGATGAGATTATTTAAAGAATATTTGTTAATAGGGGGAATGCCAGGTGTTGTAAGTAATTGGATTACTGAAAATTCTTTGAAAAGAGTGCACCAAATACAAAGCGATTTGTTGGCAACTTATAGGGATGACTTTTCAAAGTATAGAGGTCGTATTTCAATAGAAAAATTAGATGAAACAGTGATGGCTATACCGAGAATGCTTGGGGAGAAATTTGTTTATAGTCATGTAAATTCAGAGGTAACTGCCAAAACCATTAAAAATATCTTAGAATTATTAAGTAAAGCCAGGCTCTGCCATCGCGTGTCTGCTACCTTGGCAAATGGTATTCCATTGGCAGCGGAACTTAGAGATAAGTATTTTAAAGAAATATTCCTAGATACTGGGTTATGTTGTGCAGCATTAGGGCTAAATTTAAATCAAATAAATACCGAAAATGAGCTCATAATGATAAATAATGGTGGTATCGCAGAGCAGGTGGCGGGTCAATTATTAAGAACCATCAATCCTCCCTATTTAGAACCCAGTTTGTATTATTGGCTACGCGAAGAAAAAGACTCAAATGCAGAAGTTGATTATATCATTCAACATGGAAACCAAGTAGTCCCGGTCGAGATAAAAGCGGGCAGTACAGGAGGATTGAAGTCTTTACATTTGTTTATGGGGTTAAAAAAACTTCCCATTGCAGTTCGAATTAATTCAGATTACCCAAGAAAGACACAAGTGAAGGTGAAAGATCCTAGTGGCCAATTGGTACAGTATAAATTATTGTCCATCCCTTTTTATTTGATAGGACAGATCCATCGCTTATTGGATAGTCACGAGTCGTAAATATTTTTTAAACAATATTTTCGCCAGAGGCTTGGAAATCCGATGGTAGCGCCTCGCGCGCTCTTTAAATCGGTTTAAGATCTATTCTATGTTTTAAGTATTCACTTTCTCTGTCTATTCGTACTAGGTTCTTTCTTATCATTCGTTATTTTCATCTTTCACCAAGTATTCTCTATAATTTTCTATGAATTTAGGCGAGATAAGGGATTTAATCAGGAACAAATTTGTAATGGTCTTCCCTTCTCCCAAGATGGGAGAAGGTGGTGCGAAGCACCGGATGAGGGTTGTTTGTGAGTTCGAGAAAGATTGCATTTAACACAACCTCTTGTTCACGTAACACTTGATCATTCCAGAACCGCAGCACTTTAAACCCTTTAGAGTTTAGAAAGTAAGTACGAGTGGTATCGTAAGCTTGATCCACCAAATGTTGGCTGCCATCTAATTCGACAATCAGTCGGTGTTTCAAACAAACAAAATCTACAATGTATGAACCAATGATTCGTTGCCTCCGAAATTTAATATGACAAAATCTGCGACTTCTTAGAATTGCCCAAAGCCTCGTTTCAGCTTCTGTTTGATTTTTTCGCAAGTTTTTAACGAATTCTTTCATTCTGACAACCCTCATCCGGTGCTTCGCACCACCTTCTCCCAGCTTGGGGGAAGGGAAGACCACCAGTATTTTGTTATTGGGTTAATCCGATATTTATCTTAGCGACATTGGTGGTTGTTTGGAGCAGCATATACCTTCGCGAAGAACGTATTTTGAGCTTTGAAGATTGTATAGCTGGTAATTTGCAAAATCATTTGAAATATTGGGTTAATAGCTTTGACAATTACAAGAATATGGCTAATCTTTATGTGTAATCATTTCCGTATCTGAAATGGGAATGGATTTAATAAATTACTAATTTTTGTGTTGAATATTACCAAATCTGGAGGAAACCTATGGTAACTGAAGAATATCCTTCAAACTTTCTATATGGGGTAAGAAGAGATCATGTAGATGTGTTTAATGAAATTTCTGTTGCTTTTCAAAAGCAACATTTGTGGCTTAATAGTGGTGGGGCAGCAACAGTGGCATTGTTTTTTTCAGAGCACGAGAGCATTTCATACAATATTAAATTGTCTTGCATATTTTTTATAATTGGAACATTGTTCTCCGCATTATCTTACTTATGGGAATTCGTAGTTTTCTACTCTGTTGTATATAGATTTGATAAAGATTTTTGTCCTTTATATAATGATTCCGAAGATCAGCTAAAAGAAAAAAAAGATAAGTATATGCAGTATCAGGATAGAGCTTTGGGTTTCCATCAACAATCAATGTATAGAGCTATTCTTGGATTTATCAGTTATTTTCTTTTCTTTGGAGGAGTAATTTTGTTGTCTCTAAATATTATATAAATGATTTGGTTTTAAAATTCTTCAGTTTTGTATTTTAAAAATAAACCTTATTTTACGTGTCCTACCGGTGATGTAGTTTGACATGCATGCCAAAGCTTTAATTCAATTTTGAATATCTTTTAAGCCCAACAAGACTTAATGCCATCAACATGATAGGTTATAATCCTACATT
>JBEICO010000004.1:0-25400 GCA_040383965.1 Francisellaceae bacterium | reverse complement strand
GTTATAAAGTCTATATTGTTTTCAAGGTTAAAAAAACCGGGAATGGCTTTGTTCTTTAATTCCGTGGCTTTGGCAAGTGTTATTGTTACCACGGGATTTACTTTGTTTCCTTTTGTTTTTCCTTCTTCAAGTTTTCCGAATCACAGCTTAACGATTTGGGATGCAGCATCTAGTCGTTTAACCCTATCTTGGATGTTAGCGGCAACTTTGATTTTTTTACCCGTTGTGTTGTGTTATACCGCATGGGTATATAGAGTGATGCGGGGGCCAGTGAAGTCAAATTTCAAAGAAACTTCTCATCAAAGCGAGGCGTATTAAGAATGTGGTATTTTACCTGGATATTGGGCGTTTTATTTGCATGTGCTTGCGGTATTATTAATGTCATGTGGCTCGAGCAAGAACAGATCTTAGATAAAAAAGACTCGGAAAAATAACCGATCCAATTCTTTGACGTTTGTTGCAGTCTAACACTGCTCGCTTTACAATAGAGCCATGAACACTAATAATACACCTCTAGCAGCACGCCTAAGACCACAAGTATTAGAAGACTTTATCGGACAAACGCATCTATTAGGGCCGGGAAAGCCACTTTGGCAAGCACTGCATTCGGGAAACCCGCATTCTATGCTTTTGTGGGGGCCGCCTGGTACCGGAAAAACCACGCTGGCTAAGTTATTGGCGAATGTTGCTAATATTGAATTTATCAGTATCTCGGCGGTAACTTCTGGCCTAAAAGATATTCGCGAAGCTATAGATAAAGCAACTGTACGCAGAGAAACTCTAAATCAAAAAACCATTCTTTTTGTAGATGAAGTACATCGTTTTAATAAAAGCCAACAAGATGTGTTCCTCCCCTTTGTTGAAAATGGAACCATTATTTTTATTGGTGCTACCACAGAAAATCCTTCTTTTGAAATTAATAATGCTTTGCTATCACGGTGTCGGGTTTATGTGCTGAAATCTCTTGAGGAACAAGATCTTCTTACCATAATTGATCGTGCGCTGTCGCATCCTGCCTCTGGTTTTGAGTCTGAAGTTATTGTCTTTGATCCTGCGTTGCGAGCGTTGTTAGCCAAAGCAGCCGATGGTGATGCACGCCGAACACTAAATTTGCTGGAAATTGCGCTTTCGCATGCTGTTTTACAAGATCAAAAATTAGTGATTACGGAAGAGACATTACAGCAAGTAGTCTCTGGCACTTTAAATCGCTTTGATAAAGGGGGCGAACTTTTTTATGATCAGATCTCCGCGTTGCATAAATCTGTGCGCGGTTCATCTCCGGATGCGGCATTGTATTGGTTTGCACGCATGATAGTGGGAGGTGCTGATCCTTTATATATTGCGAGAAGAGTAGTACGCATGGCAAATGAAGATATTGGCAATGCGGATCCTAAAGCTTTAGAAATTGCTTTAAATGCCTGGGATGTGCAAGAAAGACTAGGTAGTCCGGAGGGAGAATTAGCCATTGCACAGGCTATTGTCTATATGGCCGTAGCGCCTAAAAGCAATGCAGTTTATATGGCGCTTAAAGCAGCAATGCAAGACGCAAAAGATCAAGGCTCTTTAGAAGTGCCTATCCATCTTCGAAATGCACCGACTAAGTTGATGAAAAACTTAGGACATGGCAAGAATTATCGCTATGCGCACGATGAGACAAATGCCTTTGCAGCGGGTCAAACCTATTTTCCAGACAAGATGGGAGAAAAAGTATATTACCAACCCGTACCGCGCGGCCTTGAAATTAAAATCAAAGAAAAATTAGAATCTCTTAAGAAGATCCATCAAGAAAATAATTCCTGAAGCTTTGTCGAAACATCATTAATTACCTTATCAAAATCTGGCAATATAGCTACTTGCTTGCAAAGTCTTTCAGTCCAATTTATTTTCAGGGATTGATTGTGTAGGTGAGGCATCAATACTGCCAATGATGGATAAAAAGAAAAACGCTGTTTGAATGCTGCACATACTTGATTGAAATCATAATCAAACTTATCTAATCGTTGCAATAAAAACCAAATATCAAAAAGATCTCTCGGCTCATTTCTTGTTACATCCAATAAAAGCCCAAGTTTGTTAGAGAGTATAGTATTTAAGGACATTGTTGAAATGCTTACGTCCAATGTTTTCAAGTCACTGTAAGAAGCAATCATTTTTTTATCTATCACTTTTCCGCTCATCTGCATTCCCATGGCAAAATCAAGGCGGATCTTTTTTGGAGCCCCAATAATTTCCTCATAGCCCAAATAGTTAACATATATTTGAGCACGATCCTGGGTTGCAATAATATCATCGACTCCTACCTCTAACTGAAAGTTGGCTTTTTCATGCGCATACTCTAAACATTTAAGTGCTTGTAATATGTAATTCAAAGTAAATGAATGGGCACTCAATAGATCTATGTCTTCCGAAAAACGATGCTCCTCAAAGTACATACGTTTTATGGCTGTCCCACCATAAAATATAAAATTCTCTTTGAGAATACTTTTAGATAAACACAGTAAAATCCAACTAATAGCATAATCTTTTTCTATGGTTTCAGCTCCCACATGGAAAATTTTAGAAAGATAATTTATTTCAACTAAAGATATCATCCCCAGACACTCGCTTTTAATTCATCAATATTCATATTTAATTGTATGCGCCAACGACTTAAATGCTTTCCAAGTTTGTCCCCATCTGGATCAAGTAATATGTAATCTTTACCAGTGGATATAACATTTTCCAACCAAGAAAGATTGTCGTTACCCAATTGTAACATTTCCAAAATAAACCCAAGGCGTTTCACTGCGGCCTTAGTGTGATATTTTTTGGAATATTCCACCAATTTATTCCAATTAATTTGATTTTGTTTGCTCCAAATTCCTCGAACTATTTCCTTAATCCCCCCACACAAATCGGGTCGCTCTAAAGCATCTAAGAATGTTCTTTCCAGATCACTGACGTTGACTTTTTCTTGTTTAGTAACCCATAGTTCACAAATACCCCAAAAATGGCTTGGTTTACAGTATATAAATTGATAGGAAACGTCTTGAATTTTTTTAGCTGCGCGCTTTTTTGGCATAGTAATAATGACAATCGTTAATGGATGGGTTGTCATGCCATGCAATCGCATAGCACTATAGTGAGAAATATAATAATTTTCTGTTCCTCCTAGAATGCGCGCAATTATTGGCCAATTACTTAATTGTGTATTTTCTTGCCCCATTTTTAGGATGATAAATACTCCGGATTTTATTCGAGCCAAAACTCCTCGGTTCACCAGATCACGAAGAAAATGAGTTGTTTCCTGTCTGCCCCGACCATATATTTCAAGTGCATCATCTAGCGTAAAAATATCTTTCCCACGCGCAATCAGTGCATAAATCACCCTTGCGCTTATTGACCCAAGGGTTTTGTTAAAGGGCTGGTAGTCTGTCATAATTATATTATAAGACCTAAAAAGGAGCTGTCAACGCCTTTTTAAGGAATATAATATAATTTTTTGTACTTATACACGGCGGCGTCAGACGCCAACAAAATTCTTAAAAAGCTCTCGGGATTAGAAGTTTAGGGTATTCGCTATAAATTCATTGAATATATTTGATGAAGACTCGATTTTCTACCCTTATCTGGTTTATGACATATTACGATTGGAGACAAAGGTTGCATATATCATTAGCAGAACGCCGAAAAAGGATATTTACCTAATGGCATTATCGTTTTGCCCTGGCAGGAAATATCCACTATTTTCAATTTATAGATCTTCATCTACTAAAAACTTCAAAGATGTCAGGCACCTTTGAAGCAGTTTTCCGTGTCAAATGATAATGGACTACCCCTGCTTTTTTTTGTTTTAAGAGTTCCCAAGTTGCAGGAAGATTGGTTGCGTCGATGGGATGATTATATTCAAAATAAATCAAAGAACCAGGTTTTACCCACTTATTTTTCTCAAGCAATTCAAAACAAAGGGGTAAGGAATTGGCGCGATAGGGTGGATCCACAAAGACGATATCAAATGGTGCGATGGGCGGCGTTTCTAGCCAAGCAAGCACATCCGCTTCGATGATCTGTAACTCATCCGCTTCAAGCAGTTTGGCATTTTGCTGCAATGCTTTAATGTTCTCACGGTTTTTTTCAACAGAAACCGCTAAGCCTGCGCCTCGTGATATTGCCTCTAAGCACAATACCCCTGTTCCTGAATATAAATCTAAGCAGTGGGAATCTACAACATGGGGTGCTAGCCAATTAAACAAAGTTTCACGCACCCTGTCTGGGGTGGGGCGCAACTCTTTGGTATTTGAGAAATGCACAATGCGGCTCCGCCATTTCCCACCAATAATACGAACTTGATTACGCTTCAAAGTTTGGGAGATCCTACCGTAATTAATGCCATATTTTTAGGATCGAGCCTACGTTTAAAAGTCTCTTTGATGTTTTTAACAGTGACTTTTTGAACTTGTTGTTGATATAGATCTAAATAATTTAAAGGGAGTTTGTAAAAACCAATGGTAGATACCGCGTCGGTCATTTTTGCGTTACTGCTAATATCTAAAGGGAACCCACTAATAATCCCCTGTTTTGCTTCTAATACTTCTTGCTCTGTAGGACCGTCAGTCACAAATTTTGCGAGTGTTTGGTTAACCACCTCGATAGCTTGAGAGGTCTGGTCGTTTTTGGTTTGCAACTGGATAAGAAAAGGTCCGGCTTGTTGGAATTCTCTTAAAGCACTTGCAATTGAATAGGCTAAGCCGCGATTTTCACGCACTTCTTTGTAAAGACGGGAATTAAGAAAATTTCCACCTAAAATATAATTTCCAACTAATAATGAAAAGTAATCGGGATCGCCTTGGATAGCACAAGGCTGCCCCAGCATCACATGGGTTTGCTCTGTGGGCAAAGTAATGTTAACTTTTTCAGAGGAGGTTAGCTTGGGAACTTTTGGTAAAGCAATTGCGCTTTTTCCGCTTAATAAATTTTTGGTAATTTGGTTTGAGATTTCTTTGGCTTGTTCTCTCGAAACATCTCCAACGATAGTAACGGTAGCATTTTTTGCCACAAAATATTCTTGATGAAATGTAACTAAGTCTTTTTTAGCAATAGAAGTAATTCCTTCTTCAGTTCCAAAGACAGGGTGACCATAAGGATGATCTTGATAGAGTGCTTTAAAAAAGGCTTTGGCAGCAGTCACGTTTGGTAGTTGATCTTTTTGTTTTAGCTCAATACTCATGAGTTTTTTTTCAAGGTCGATGGTTTCATCCGTGAAAGTAGAATTGGCGAGGAGTTCTGCAAATAGATCAATAGTAGAATTTAATTGTACTTGTTTGGTTAAAGTTCTAAGCGATATGGTGGCTTTATCTCTGTCAATACTTGCTTTGTATTGAGCACCAGCATCTTCAAATTTTTCGGCTATTTGATTGGCATTTAAATCTTCAATGCCTTTGTCCAAAAGACGCGTCATTAGCATTGCAATACCTGGTTTATCATTGTCCCTTGCAGATCCTGCATCAAAATTAATTTGAATGTCGAGCATGGGAATTTCATTTGCTGCCACAAAAAACACCTGTGCGCCGGTTTTACTTACCCAGTGCTCTATAACACGTTTCACAGCAGGGTTTTGATTATTAGCATGTTCTTTAATTTGTGTGCTTTGTTTTTCTGAAGGAATGCTTATTTTTTTTAAAGCATGTTCTGGAGAATGTTTAAAGTAAAAATATAAAGCAGCCGGTAAAACTAAAACAAATACAGCTATCATCCAATATCGATTTTTCATACATTTATTTTCCTGTTTTAAGGGGAATAAGTTCTGCCACGGTAAGTCTTTCCGGAAGCAAATATTTTTGAGCTACTTTTTGAACTTCGCCAGCGGTTATAGATTGGATCTTATCTGGGAAATTATCTGCTTCTTCCCAGGATAATCCTATGGATTCCAAAAAGCCCAAATCCTGGGCTTGCTCGGAAGTTGAATCGCGTGCGAAAACATGTTCAGCAATTGTGTTTGCTTTAATGCGATTTAATTCCTGTTCGCTAATGGGTGCTGTTTGTAGTTTTGTCACTTGTTGTAAGAAAGCGTCTTCCAGCTCTTTAAGGGTGTGTTTTTCGGTTGGTAGAGCACCAAATAACATCACACCTTCATGCAACTGAAAAGGGCTATACCAAGAGAAAATATCGGCAGCAATGGATTTTCCTCGTATTAGCTCCTTCGAGAAACGAGAACTGTTGCCACCATCCAATGCCTTTAACAGAACAAGTAACGCATAAGCTTCTCTGGGATCTTGTGCGGTTCGAATGGAGGGGACATTATACGTCATCATTAAGCGTAAAACATTTGTATTGGCCATTACTTGAATATGCTTTTTACCAATATGTGCCGCTTCTTTTCGAGGTTTTAATGTGGGAATGTTAATTGGTTTTAAAGGCCCAAAATAGGTCTTGGCTAATGCAAGCACTTCTTTGGGATTAACATCTCCAACCACCACCAGTGTTGCATTATTAGGCCCATACCAAGAGTTATACCAATTGCGTAAATCAGTAACTGTTAAGTTTTCGAGATCATTCATCCAACCTACGGTGGGGTGATGATATGGGTTACTCATATGAGCGGCTGCAAAAAGTCGCTCTATCGCTAATCCTTCAGGGTTATCATCCGTTCTTAAACGTCGCTCTTCCATAACCACTTTAATTTCTTGATCAAAAGCTTCATCTGTTAAGGCTAAGTTTCGCATGCGATCTGCTTCTAATTCAAAACAGAGTTTCAAACGACTAGGATCGATCTCTTCGTAATAAGCGGTCACATCATTTGATGTAAATGCATTTTGATCACCGCCACTGATGGCAATAAAACGCGTAAATTCATCTTTAGGGTGTAAGTGGGTGCCGCGAAACATCATGTGTTCCAAAGCATGGGAGATCCCAGTAATACCATTTGGTTCATAGCTCGAGCCCACCTTGTACCAAACTTGGATCACAACTAAAGGAGAGCGGTGGTCTTCTTTGATAATTATTTTTAGACCGTTTTCCAACTTAAATTCTTCAGGTTTACTAAGATCCGAAGCAGCTGCTGTAAAGCATAGAATATAGCAAGTTAAAAAGGTTAAAAGAGTCTTTAAAGTAGCGCCCATGCGGCTTCTACGGTATGCTGGGATGTTTAAAGAATATTTACAGGCAGTTAACATGCTAGATTTCCTAAAGCGTAAACCAAAGTCCTCTGATAATACACCAAAAAGCAGCAAAAGTTTATTTTCTCAATTAAAAGAGGGGGTTACTCAACTGTTGCATGGCAAGAAAGCCATTGATGCTGAATTATTGGAGGAACTAGAAACTTTATTGCTCTCTGCCGATCTGGGTGTTATTCCAACGGGCGAGGTCATTCAAAAGCTAACCACGCGCTTACAAAGGCATGAATTACAAGACCCCGTCGCTTTAGAACAAGCGTTGAAAGTCGAGCTGAAAAATCTATTAGTTGAAAATGAAAAACCGTGGTTGATCCCTAATGATGTTAACCCCTTTGTTATTTTAATGGTCGGTGTTAATGGGGCAGGTAAAACCACAACCATTGGTAAACTTGCCCATCAGTTTAAAGCTGCAGGAAAACAAGTGATATTGGCAGCAGGAGATACATTTCGCGCGGCAGCAATAGAACAATTGCAAAGTTGGGGGACACGAAATCAGATCCCGGTGGTGGCACAACATTCTGGTGCAGATAGTGCTTCAGTGATTTTTGATGCCTTACAAACTGCAACAGCAAAAGGAATGGATATTTTGATTGCCGATACCGCAGGAAGGTTGCATACCCAAGATACGTTAATGGAAGAATTAAAAAAAGTGGTTAGAGTGATGCGTAAATATGACAGTGCAGTACCGCACGAAATCTTATTGGTGTTAGATGCGGGGATTGGGCAAAATGCTTTGATGCAAGCCAAAGTATTCCATGAAGCTTTGGGCGTTACGGGTATTGTATTAACAAAGTTGGATGGCACTGCAAAAGGCGGTATTGTTTTTAATATTATTAAGACATTAAAAATTCCAATTCGATTTATCGGGACTGGAGAAGGGGCAGATGATCTTAGTCCATTTGTTGCAAATGCATTTGTAGAGAGTTTGTTTTCAAAAATTTAAGGATACAGCGTGATTAATAAAGACAAAATCCTGGGAGGGATATTATTAGTAAGTGGGACTGCAATCGGAGCAGGCATGTTAGCTCTGCCGGTAAGTACTGCGCATAACGGTTTTATTCCAAGTGCACTATCGTTTTTTATTTGCTGGGTTTTTATTACTTTGGCGGCTTTATTGTTGCTAGAGATCAACTTGGGATTTCCAGGAGAAAAAGATTTAATCTCTATGGTGAGTGCTACTTTAGGAGTACCTGGAAAAGCGACAGCCTGGGTGGCGTATCTATTATTGCTCTATAGCCTTATTGCAGCTTATTTAACAGGCAGTAGTGTTTGGTTGGTTAAAATGTTCCAGATGTGGCATATAAATTTACCCTTTCAGAGTAGCGTTTTTATCTTGTTAATTCTATTTGGGATTATTATTTCTTATGGCATGTTCATCGTAGAATATATTAACCGATATTTAATGCTCGGATTGGTAGTGTCTTATTTGTTGGTGATTGTGTTTGCTATACCAAGCGTTGATATCAATAAAATTGAGGTTGCAAATTATCAAGGGTTATCTTCTAGTTTTTCACTGATTATTACTTCTTTTGGGTTTAGCATCATATTGCCAAGTTTAACTAATTATTTGCAGCGTGATCCCCGTGCTTTAAAAATTGTGGTTATTGCAGGAGGTTTGATCCCTTTGGGGGTTTATTTATTGTGGGAATGGGTAGCTCTTGGCATTATTCCGCTTTCAGGATCAGAAGGCTTACTAAATCTCGCCGCACAACATAACGATGGGACCGGTGTAGCAGTTGCTTTAGAGAGAATTATCGGTAATCCGTGGATTACCCATGCAAGTCGCTGGTTCGCTATATTTGCCATTTTAACGTCGTTATTGGGTGTTTCTTTAGCCCTCTTCCACTTTTTAGCAGATGGTTTAAAACTAAAACCGGTAGGATCTAGAAAGCTTGCCCTGCTCTTCTTAACCTTCTTACCTCCTTGGTTGTTCGTATTGTTGTTTCCAGCAGGATTTGGGAGAATTTTGAGCTTCGCCGGCATTTTTGTCGCCGTCTTATTAGGGATCATGCCTGCGATAATGGTGTGGCGTTATCGGTATGCGCACAAAGGGTTGCAATCTCGAAGTGTTTATCAAGTGGAAGGGGGTAAGGGAGTACTGCTAGCCGTTATTCTATTCTTTGGCTATGTAACTTATTTGGAGGTAATCCGCTGTCTGGCCTACCAACCGATTTAAAGCAGATTTCTGTTGATTTTATCACCGGTTCTTTGGGGTATCGCCGCCTAAAAGGGGGCGGGAAGAACCAACTTATTGCCAAAGCGGTTGGGATCAAACAGGGTAAAAGATCTTTATCTATCTTGGATGCGACGGCTGGGTTGGGAACAGACGCTTTTATATTAGCTTCGTTAGGATGTACTGTACATATGGTAGAGCGCTCTCCGGTTATCGCGGCACTGTTATTAGAAGGTATGCAGCGTGGAATGGATGCGGGAGGTGAAGTTGCCATAATACTCGGCTCTATGAGTTTGACGGTAGCTGATGCGAAGGATGTGATAAGCCAAATTAAAGCAAATGAGGCACCGGATGTGATCTATTTAGATCCCATGTTTCCCCACTCTAAAAAAAGTGCTTTGCCTAAAGTAGAAATGCGTCTTATACGTGATATTGTGGGAGATGATTTGGATGCGGATCTATTGCTTTCGTTAAGTTTGCAAAAAGCCAAAAATCGAGTGGTCGTTAAGCGGGCTAAGCTGGCGCCAGTCCTTTCAGGCACAGAACCGAGCTTTGTAGTGAAAGGCAGAAGTAATCGTTATGATATATATCTAACAAAAAGGTGAGGCTAATATGACACAATTTTTGATGTTAACTTTTGTTTCCGCATTAATGATTATTAGCCCCGGGCCAGATTTTGCAATTGTCGTTAAAAACAGTTTATCCAAGGGGAGATCTGCTGGATTATACGCAGCATTGGGAATTGCGATTGCAAATCTTTGTCACGTTTCTATTAATTTATTAGGAATAGGCGTTATTATTTCTAAATCGGTGCTGCTGTTTACAATAATGAAAATTTTAGGCGCTGCTTATTTGATTTATCTTGGGATTAAAGGCATTCGGGCTAGAGCTTCTCTACAAAACAAAGACGTTCTAGTGGACACAATGCCACTACAACTGGGCTCGCAAGGGTTCTATAGCGGTTTATTAACCAGTCTTTTGAATCCAAAGGCTTGTTTATTTTTCTTAAGTTTTTTTTCGGTGATTCTCTCCCCCCATACGCCAATCTTAACTCAGGTTTCCTATGGAGTGTGGATTAGTTTCATGGCATTAATATGGTTTGTGCTGGTTGCGATATTCTTTACTAGCCCTGTCATGGACGAGATCATTAGTCGTTTTAAACATTGGCTAGAGCGCTTTACGGGTGGGATCTTAGTGTTGTTGGGGTTAAAATTATTGAGCAGTGAAATCACGCCATGAAAGTATATTTAGTGGGAGGTGCGGTTCGCGATCAATTATTAGGGTTACCTGTTACAGAGCAGGATTGGGTAGTAGTGGGATCGACCGAAGCCGAAATGTTAGCTGCTGGTTTTAAGCGAGTGGGCAAAGATTTCCCCGTTTTTTTACATCCCAAAACTCATGAAGAATATGCATTGGCACGGACGGAACGAAAAACGGGCAAAGGGTATTATGGTTTTGAATGTCATGCTGATCCCTCAGTCACATTAGAAGAAGATCTTTCAAGGCGTGATATTACTATTAATGCAATGGCTAAAACGCTGGAAGGTGAAATTGTTGATCCTTTTCAGGGACAACAGGATCTAAAAAACAAAATTATTCGCCATGTGTCGCCTGCCTTTAGTGAAGATCCGGTGCGTATTTTACGAGTGGCGCGATTTTCAGCAAAGTTAGCGGTTTTTGGTTTTACTGTGGCACCTGAAACACTACAATTGATGCAGAACATGGTAGTCTCGGGCGAAGTCGATGCGTTGGTACCAGAGCGAGTTTGGCAGGAGATGTTAAAGGCATTAGGGGAAGTCGATCCCAGTTTGTTTTTTTCTGTTTTGCGATCCTGTAGCGCTTTGGAGCGGCTTTTTCCAGAGTTAGATAAGCTATGGGGGATCCCACAACCTCCACAGCATCATCCAGAAATTGATACTGGAGTGCATGTGATGATGGCGTTACAACTGGTGGCTAAACTTTCTCCAGATCCTTTAACACGCTTTGCAGTGGTGTGTCATGATTTAGGAAAAGGGGCAACGCCTGCAGATAAATGGCCAAGTCACCATGGACATGAAGAAGAAGGCGTCCCACTGGTTAATGCGTTTGCGGATCGCTATCGGATCCCGCATGAATATCGGGAATTAGCGATTCTGGTCAGTCGATTTCATCTACATTGTCATCGGGTATTTGAATTAAGGCCCGATACTTTACTTAAGACTTTAGAAAAGTTAGATCCGTTTCGTCAGCCCGAACGTTTCGAAAAGTTTTTGATGGCTTGTGAGGCAGATGCAAGGGGTCGTGGTGGCAGGATCGATGCGGTTTATCCACAAGCTGAAAGAATGCGGCAGGCCTATCAAGTTGCAAAAGCTATAGATGTTAAAGCATTAGTCACATTAGGATTAGAAGGTGAAGCATTGGGTAGCAGGATCCATCAAGAACGTGTTAGAGCTATAGAGGCTGCATTTAAAAATTAAAGTACAAATTGCCGGTCATTTAGCTCAAAACCTATTAAAAGTTCTTCGAAATTGCGCCCCAACGCAATCACTTTGAAGAGTTCTCCCATTTCGGCTGGAGAAGTTAGTACTGTGATGGCATGATTTAGCATGGCTTGTTCTTTTGTGGAAAGAGCATTATTGGCATTTTGTTGTAATAATTCAATTAAACCACAACTCATTAAGAAACTGGCTTGTTGGGTAAATCCTAAAATATCTAAATTGGCATCTGTTCCTGCTTTTGCAATGGCCGAAAAATCAACATGCGCGGTAATGTCTTGTAAGCCTGGGAAGAAGAAAGGATCAGAATGCGCATGATGTTGGTAATGACACATCAAGGTGCCATCGGCTCTATCGGGGTGATAATATTCTTTAGCCGGAAAGCCATAATCCACTAATAAAATAACCCCTGAAGTTAAAATATCAGAGATGCTGGATATCCAAGGCTTTAGGGTTAAGTTAATTTCAGAAGTATATAGATTTGCCCAAGATTGCGAATGAAAAAGATCTAATAGTTCTTCGTTCTTTGTGACAAAGGGTTTGCATTTAAAGTTATTATTGTTTTCACAAACAAATAATTCAAAAAGAGCATTATCTATAATTTGGAAACGAGAGACTGGCATAGCATCTAATAGTTCATTAGCCAAAACGATTCCTTGAAATCCAGGCTCGGGAAGAGAATCCAGCCATTTTATTCTAGACAGTAAATGGGGGCATAAGGCTTGAATTTTTTGTTGTTGTCTTAGTTTTAACTCTGCGCTTAACTCTAAAATAAAATAGTGATTAGGGAGTTGATCCATTTGTTCTAAGGCAAGCAGGATATCCGCTGCCATTTGTCCTGTTCCAGCACCTACTTCTAGAATACTTCCAAGATCCTTAAAATAACTTAACACTTGTTGACATTGATTTGCCAAGCATTTTGAAAATAACGCGGAAATGTGAGGAGCAGTAATAAAGTCGCCTTCTTTTCCAAATTTCTGAGAGCCGGCACTGTAATATCCAAGTCCAGGCGCATATAAAGCAAGCTCCATATACCGCGCAAATGAAATTTTGCCATTACTTGCATTTATTTCGGAACGGATCAGCTGTTGCAACTGTTGGCTATGCACTATTGCTTCAGGGCTTGGAGTAGGGAGCATTGATTTCATCGAAGGATCATAGCACCATGGGGGTCAGATCGGGAATTAGTGTTTTAGATATGTAGATAGAAGCCTGGCACACAAGGGTTATTTTATCTCTAAAAAGACGATATACTGCAATTTTTTTCCTTCTCCCCTTGGGGGAGAAGGTGGCACGCAGTGCCGGATGAGGGGGAGAATTTGCATCCAATTTTAATCACACTGATTTTTTGTTTTGTTGCTTATTGTATTGGCTCGCTTTCTAGCGCCATTATTGTTTGCCGCATAGCAGGGTTAGCTGATCCCCGCACTCAGGGTTCTAAAAATCCGGGTGCAACCAATGTATTACGAATTGGCGGTAAAAAAGCAGCCATAGCTACTTTGCTTGGAGATGTCATTAAAGGCATTATTCCTGTTTTGATCATAAAGCAAATTAATCCACTTCCTGACGTCATTGGTCCGGTCATGATTGCAGTGTTTTTAGGGCATTTGTATCCCCTCTTTTTTAAATTCCAGGGAGGCAAAGGTGTTGCAACTGCAATTGGGGCTATTTTAGGCTTGTATTGGCCTGTAGGGCTCTTTCTAATTGGAACTTGGGGATTAGCAGCCTATCTCTTTAGGATCTCATCCTTGGCTGCCTTAATCGCGGCTTTATTGGCACCATTTTTTGTTTTTTGGTGGTTAAGTGGTGAGTATGCAATGTATGTTGCGGTAATTAGCATGATGTTGTTTTGGCGACATCGCAGCAATATTCAGCGTTTATGGGATGGGAAAGAACCCAAAATAGGCGAAAAATAAAATGCCACTTTCTTCTATTGGCAAGTGCTAGGCGCGAAGGATACTCCACCTGCATCGCAGGCCCAGGAAATACCACCTTCAGTACTAATAGAGGCGGATCCAGTCACAACAGGCGGATCAAATGTTCCCCATTGGCCACTTGCTCCAACAACACTCACGCTGCAATCTGAGGTGACTTCTACTGATGCAACCAAGGTTGAAGCGGGATAAGCAAATAATCCTCCATCATTTGGGCCAAGAGCTTCTACAACGATGGGCATATTTGTACAATCCGTTTCTCCAGATCCTTGCACATATTCAGCGGCAGCCAATTCAGCTACGCTGGCGGCCGATAACAACTCACCCATCTTGGCCTTTAACAAATAGGTTTGATAGCTAGGGATTGCCATGGACGCCAAGATCCCAATAATGGCTATTACTATCATGAGTTCTATGAGTGAAAAGCCTTTGTTATCAGTGTTCATAACACATACCTCCAGCCATTCAAATTCTATTACTTATTAGATATTAAAAATTTAAGATAATTCAACTCTTTGTACTTCTGATCAAAAGTAACTAAAACGCCACAACCGGCTTGAAGCCGGTTGTACCAATCCTTGATAGGCGTACCTCGGGTGAGGTATTAACTGGGTGGTATCACTTGTGGGCAAGTGCTGGGTGCGAAACTTGCATCCGTTGTGCAAGCAAAAGTAAGCGCACCATCCGACACAGTTGCAGTTGCAGTCACAACAGGGGGATCAAATGTTCCCCATTGGCCACTTGCTCCAACAACACTCACGCTGCAATCTGTTCCAATCTCAACAGATGCAACTAAGTCGGAAGCGGGATAGGCAAATAACCCTCCTCCATTAGGGCCAAGAGCCTCTACTACAATGGGCATATTGGTACAGTTCGCTTCTCCCGATCCCTGTTGGAATTCAGCCGCAGCTAATTGTGCTGCACTGGCTGCCGACAACAATTCACCCATTTTTGATTTCAAAACATAGGTCTGATAGCTAGGCACTGCGATAGCTGCCAGGATCCCGATAATTGCAATCACAATCATCAATTCTATTAACGAAAAACCTTTACTTAAATTCTTCATGACACACCTCCAAATTAACTATTGTTTAGTTAGATGTCGGCGTTATCCAATAATTCAAAGTTTTTAAAAAAATAATTAAAAAAAGTTTGAAAATTATAAATAAACTATGTACATATACAGCCTTTATGGATTTTCCCTTTGTTGCTTGTGAGTGAGAAGGGGATCAGGGGCGAGTGAGGTGTGTGTGTACATTCAAATTCATTTTATGATAGAGTGCGCACAGAAGAACAAGGATACTTTTAGTTAGGCGTTCATAGAGAGTAATCTCTACCATTCCTGGATGAATATTTTTTAAATTTAAACGATGTAGCGGGTACTAAATGTATTCAGATCTCGCGAGGGTGATTGTGGTGCAATTGTTAAATAGAACTTTTTCAAGATTTCTTCAGATAATTTTATTATTAGGCTTTAGTCTTTTGCCAGGCATCAGTCAAGCCGTAGATTTTTCCGCTCTTAAGCCCTACGGTGGATTAGAGTACGTACATCGTTCGCTTGCTTTTCAAGAGGGGTATGGTAAAGGCAATTTTAGTAAGAGTATTCCACAGGGAAATGCTTTTCTCGGTATTCAAATTAATGAATATCTAGGCTTAGAAGCAGGCTATTTGTTTAGCCAGGCTGTTACAAGAACATCTTTTTCGACAGGTTCAAGTAGAACATTGGGGATTGTGCTTCTTCCAGGTGCATACATGATTTCAGAAAATAAAATTAATTTAACAGGCCCTCGACTCAATATCGTTGGCCGCTTATCTCTTGGAATGTCTGGTTTTTCTGCAGTAGGTTCTGTTGGCGTATCATGGCTAAATTTAAAGGCGAAAACAAAAACATTAGGCACTGATTTTTATCCAATTTATGGGCCGCGGGAGATTGAGAGTTCTATCGCCAATTTTTCTTCAAAGAAAATTGTTCATAATTTTATGGGTGGGATGGAATATAAATTTAGTAATTTTATGAGAATGCGAATTTTAGTCGGATATGAAAGAACTTCACAGTTTAAAAACATTGCTCCAATAGAGCCTAATGATAAGAGGATTAGTTTAAAAAATAATACGTTATGTAGTGTTGGGCTTACAGCACATTTCTAATACTCAAATTAATTTAAAGAGGAAATGTTTATGCATAAACAAGATGACGCCAATGGAATCGATGGTGTTCCTTTTGCGCCGCCTTTACCTCCACCCCCGCCTCCCCCTCCTCCACCTCCTCCACCTCCCTTGTTTTCACAAAAAGGGACTAGCGTTGCAGTTGCAACAAGGAAAGTTAACGACGATCCCAAAGTTAAAGAAATACTACAATTAGGAGATCCTGTTGAAATTCAACAAGGTTTTACTGAGTATGCAAAGCAGTTAAGGAATTTGTTAATTACGGCCAACAGTGAAATTACAGCTTATGAAAGCCTAATCAATTCAGCAATAAAAAAGTGTGCAGATATTGATGTTACTCTAGGTAGCATTCCTGGACAAATGAGTCTATTTGAAGAAAAAACCAAATTATTAGAGAAGGTACCTAACATCTCATCAGATCAAATTCAGGAAACCTCAATCAGGTTCGCCAAAAGAATAGAACTGTTGGCTAAAGAGAAAGAAAGTCTTTCTGAAACCAAACGCGAGTTAATGTTGGAAGTTGAGAAAAGAAAGCAAGAGATTGAAAAATTAAATGTAGAAAGATCTAATATAAAATCCAAGCAAAAGGCATTAGACGCTTCAATTGGACGTGCAGAAACGGAGGGCGTTATTGCGCGTAAAAAGGAAGTAAAAGTATCTGTTCCCAAAACTTCTAGCGGCCGGTCTGTGGATGAAGATAAACTTTGTCAGATGGGTATGCTTTTTGTGAGTATTCGACCAAAAGCAGACAGAACAGTCTATTATAAAAAGGAAGAAATTTTGGCTTTACAGCTTGCAACATTTGACGAGCAAGATTGGGGACATGATGATGAAGCTGCTCTTGAAAATAAGCTGAGAAATGCGATTATTGTTGGTAGAAACGATGTTAAAGGGTTAGGTGCAACCCCTAGGAAAAATATTGAATTAATTCTCGGTTATGATGTTGTTAAGGCGCACGAACAAAAAGAAAGGGAGAAACAAGAGGAAGCGGAGCGTCAAAGGCAAGCATTAAGAGCGCAAAGGGCCGAAGAACAAAAAAGAAGGGAAATGGAAGAAAAAGACAGACTACTCTCCACTCCAACTAAAGATCATGTTAGTTGTGGAATGACTACTCCACAGAAGCAGTATGTTGTAGCCGGAAAGCCGACAATGGGATCGCCCGCAACCGGAACGCCTGTTAAGAGTGTCTGGACTCCTGAGCGCACGAATAAGCTGATTGATGAGTTGAAGGAAAAGCAAAAAGCTCTTGAGGAAAAGCAAAAAGCTTTTGAATTAGAAAAGCAGAAAAGAGTAGAAGCGGAACGACAATTGCAGAGTGAACGTGATTTAGAAAGGCAAAAGAGAGCAGAAGCGGAACAACAATTGCAAAGTGAACGTGAAACGGTAAGCCGTGAACGTGAAGCAAGAGTTCAAGCTGAAGCAGCGCTTAAAACGGTTCAATCTGCTCCTCAATTTCAATCCAGACGAGAATATATCTTAGCCTTGCAATCGATGTCGCCTGGTTCGAGAAATACATTGATGCTAAAAAGTGGGAACAAATGGTAGAAATTGTTAAGGGTTAAATTCTTCCTTGATAACCCTTAATACTTCGTCAAAAATTCTGCCATCAATTTTTTATCGTTGCGAACTTTAGCAATTTCTTTCCAGATCTTTTCAGCTTCAGCAGGTTTTATCTTGCCGGTTTTAGAAAAGGCAAGATAATAAGACTTGTTATTTAAAGGGTTGTCTTGAATGGTAAATTTATCAGAGAATTGGGGTTGTGTTCTAAAATGCTCTGCCACTTCTCGCACATCAATCACAGAACCGGTGCGATCTCTAATTAGATCTTTAAAAATGGCTTGGGAGTTTTTCCCTTCTTGCACTTTAAGGCCTTCTCTCTCAAGATCTTTAATCGCTGAATAGTGCTGCGGTGCTCGTACGGGAGCTGGAATAGTTTTAAAGTTCCCCTTGAATTCATAATGATTTTTCTTCCCAGCTTTATCAAGCGTTGGGGTGATCACCACATACCCAACTTGAGTCACGCGCCAGGGAGATTTTACATCCACGGCTGCTCCTTGGGGATAATTTAAATAGACGGCTCTTTCATCCCGGTAAGAAGCGGTGGCTACTCCATCTACGACACCTTCTTTGGAATGTTTTAAGCACTCTTTCCAATTCGTTGGTTTAAAGTTTGGCTCGTATCCTAAGCGTCGCAAAGAGGCGCTGATAATATCAATGTGCAATCCCGCTGATTCATGATTTTTAACATAAGTAAAAGGGTACCAAAAGTTAGTATCCGTACAAATTGTTATTTTGGTATTGGCCAAAACCAAAGGCGCTGTCAGCAAGAGTGCCATACCATAGATAACTTGTTTAAGTCCTTTCATTTATCTTCCCCAGATATCAAAATTCAAATGATCCTTTTAAGTTAAGTTTGGCATTAATTTTTAAGGGTGTCCATTGACCAACGAGGATGTACCACAATTTCCAAAGATTCACGTTGTCCCATTTTTAAACGTTGGTAACCAGCATAGGCAATCATGGCGCCATTATCAGTACAAAATTCAGACCTCGGAAAATAAATTTGGGTTTGATACAGTTTTGAAAATTCATTTAATTTGTCTCTTAGCCTTAAGTTTGCCCCAACGCCCCCAGCCACGACCAAACGGTTAAGTCCGCTCTGTTCTAGAGCTCGTTTGCACTTAATATAGAGCGTATCCACTACGGCATCCTGAAAACCCCAAGCAATATCGGCTTTATCTTGTAAAGACTGCGAAGTGGTTTTATATAAATTCATGGTAAAGGTTTTTAAACCGCTAAAACTAAAATCTAAACCTGGCCTATCGGTTAAAGGCCGGGGAAACGGGAATCGGTTCGGCAAGCCGTTTGCTGCTAAGGTTGCCAGGGCGGGGCCTCCTGGGTAAGGTAGTCCTAACAATTTTGCTGTCTTATCAAATGCCTCACCTGCGGCATCATCCAGAGATTCGCCCAAAATTTTATAGTCTCCGATACCTTGGACTTCAATCAACAGGGTGTGGCCTCCAGATACCAAAAGCGCAATAAAGGGGAATACAGGCGGGTTGGGTTCTAGCATAGGTGCTAATAAATGTCCTTCCATGTGGTGAATACCAATACTGGGAATATCCCAGGTATACCCTAAAGTTTTTGCAAAAGTAGCCCCTACCAATAAAGCACCTGCTAATCCAGGGCCTGCGGTATAGGCAATGCCACTAATAGATTCGGGGGTAATGGCAGCCTCTTGCAGAATTTTTTCAAGTAGAACCAGTAATTTACGCGAGTGATCGCGTGAAGCTAATTCAGGGACAACCCCGCCATAGGGCGCATGGGTGGCCGTTTGACTATAAATAGTATGGGCTAGCAGCCCTTTGCTTTCGTCATACACGGCAACGCCAGTGTCATCACAAGATGTTTCAATTCCAAGGATACGCATAGATCTTTCCAATGGTGTGAGAGTAGTCTAGAATAACATGCTTGATTGTAGACCATGTTAATTTTAAGTAACTAACTATTAAAGGGGTGTAGTGTTCAATGCCAAGTGTACGGATGAGAGATGGGGAGTCTATTGATTCTGCAATGCGTCGTTTTAAAAGAGCGGTTGAAAAAGCAGGTATTCCTAAAGAGTTGCGTCGTCGTGAATTTTACCAAAAAGGTTCAACGATTCGTAAACGCAAAGCAGCGGCGGCAAGAAAACGTCATTTGAAGAAGCTAACGCGCGAACAAATTGGCGGCCAGGTGGTTCATCGCAAAATTCGAGATTAGTTCCATGACCGAAGAAACGCTAAGAAGTAAAATCCAAACCAACATGGTAGCAACTATGCGGGCTCAGGATAAACCTAGGCTTGGCGTGATTCGTTTGATCCAAGCGGGAATTAAACAACAAGAAGTGGATGAACGGATTGTTTTGTCCGATGAGCAAATTCTGAATCTTTTAGATAAAATGATCCGACAACGTCGCGATTCTATCAAACAATTTGAAGCAGCAAAGCGCGATGATTTGGTACAACAAGAAGTTTTTGAGATTGCTGTTATCCAAGACTTTTTACCCACACAATTAACTGCCGCCGAAATCCAGTCTTTAGTGCAAAAAGCGATCCAAACAGTTGGTGCACAATCTATCAAAGATATGGGGAAAGTCATGAATTTGGTTAAGCCCGAGGTTCAAGGGCGCGCAGATATCGGAGAAGTAGGCAGTCTTATTAAAAGCTTACTGGCTTCGTAGGATAGCTGGCAATGACGGGGCAAATCCCCCAAGCCTTTATTGAAGATCTTTTAGCGCGCACAGATATTGTCGAAATCATTGGTGGGCGTGTTCCGCTTAAGCGTGCCGGCGCTAATTATGTTGCCTGTTGTCCCTTCCATACTGAAAAAACCCCTTCCTTTAGTGTCAATTCTTCGAAGCAGTTTTATCATTGTTTTGGGTGCAATGCGAGTGGCGATGTTATTCAATTCTTAACGGAATATGAAGGATTACATTTTGTAGAAGTGATCGAAGAATTAGCCAGTCGTGCAGGACTTACGGTTCCTTCCGAAGTCAAAGAAAAAAACCATACAGCCAATTATAAAGCGATCTATGACATCCTTGCCAAAGCAGCACTTTTTTATCAAGCAGAATTAAAAAAGCATGCAGCGGCAACTAAAGCTCATCATTATCTTAAAGCGCGAGGATTTACCGGTAAAATTGCCAAAGCCTTTGGTTTAGGGTTTGCGCCTCCAGGCTGGGATGCATTGGTGAATCACATGGGAACGGATCCAGCGCAGCTTGAACTTTTACTTTCTGCGGGTTTAGTGGTTAAGAAAGAAGGCGGTGGATTTTACGATCGATTTAGAGATCGCATTTTATTTCCCATTCGCGATAGGCGCGGTCGTGTCGTAGGGTTTGGGGGGCGAGTTATTGGAAAAGAGGGAGAGCCAAAATATTTAAATTCTCCTGAAACCGCTGTCTTTAACAAGCGTAATGAAGTTTATGGTTTGTTTGAAGCGCGTATGGGGCATCGAGATCTCACTCAGCTTCTGGTGGTGGAAGGGTATTTAGATGTTGTTAGCCTAGCGCAGTATGGAATTAAAAATGTAGTAGCAACTTTAGGAACAGCGTTTACCGATAAACATGTAGAAGCATTGTTTCGGCAAGTGAATGAATTAATTTTTTGTTTTGATAGCGATAAAGCAGGAAAGGAAGCCGCAAAACGTGCCTTGCCGCTTATTTTGCCGCATATGAAAGAAGGGCGACGGGTGCGTTTTATCTTGTTACCAGAAGGAGAAGATCCGGATTCTTATGTTCGAAAGGTTGGTTTAGACGGTTTCTTACAAGTGATAGAGCGCGCAACGCCGCTGTCGGAATTTTTATTTGAAAGTTTAAGTTCGCATTTAGATTTGCATCATTTGGACAGTCGCGCACAACTCATTACCTTAGCAAAACCCTTACTTAAATTGCTGCCCGCTGGGGTGTACCAGCAGATGCTGTATGATCGTTTAGCAGAATTGGCTGGGATAGAGTCTACGATGATCCAAGGAAAGCCTGGGAACCAAAAGAAGAATGACGGGTCAAAGAAAAGCTGGAAGAAACCAACGGCATTGCCACCCACAACGGCGATACGTGCAGTGGCCATGTTATTAAGAGATAGAGCACTAATATCACACACAAGTGATTTAAATGAATTTCGTCAGGCAGATACCCCAGGAATGGATTTATTATGTGCTACTATTGAAATTCTCAGAATTGATTCTACTATTGCCATAGAGAGGTTACGAGAGAAGCTTCCACCAGAGGTTTCTAGTCAGTTCTCTAGCGATGAAGTAATCGCCATCGCGGATCATATTCCCGAAATGGGAATTGAGCAGGAATTCTTAGGCGCTATACAAAGATTACGAGACAGAGCCGAAGAACAGGCCATGGAATCATTATTGATTAAGGCCAAAACAGACATGCTATCTCAGGACGAGAAGGCATATTTAAAAAAATTGTTGGATCAAAGGGAAAAAAATCGAGTGGATTAACTGATCTGTTCAGCGTAAGATCGGTGGCACTCGGGCGTTTTTGGGCCCCTAAAAGAACTGTAGAGTGTAATTACTTATGAGTTATGTGGATCGAGATCGACAGGCAGCACAGTTAAAAACCCTGATTGCTTTAGGGCAAGAGAAGGGTTATTTGACCTATGAAGACGTTAATGATCATTTAACGGAAGATGTAGCTGATCCTGAACAAGTCATTGAAGACATCGTACAAACCCTAGATGAAATGGGCATTACTGTCTATGAGATGTCTACGGATGCAGATGGCTTAATGTTATCGGGTGATGAAACCGAAACGGTTGTTACGGAAGCCGTGGTGGAAGAAGCCGCGAAATCTTTCGAGCCTATCGACAGCGATTTTGGACGCACCACCGATCCCGTTCGTATGTATATGCGGGAAATGGGTACGGTTGAATTGTTAACGCGTCAGGGTGAAATTGCCATTGCGAAGCGTATTGAAGAAGGTGCGCGCGATGTGATGCATACCATTGCACAATATCCGCCTTTATTAGATTTAGTCGTAGAAGAATTTGTCAAAGTAGAACGGGGCGAAATTAAAGTCACCGATATTATTAATGGATTTGTAGATACTTCCGAGCATATTCCTGTCGTGGTGTCAGACGATGTCGCAGCAGCAGCTATTGAAGAAATTGCTGTAGTGGTTGCTGATGAAGTAGACGAAGAAGAAGGCGGGGAAGGCACAGGGTTTGATACCGAGCCTGATTTTATCGAAACCAAACGTCGTTTTGATGAATTATTTGATTTAAAACGAGAAGCGCAAACGGCTATAGAACAATTGGGCCGCCATCATGCAGAAACGCATGCGTTGCTTACTCGTTTAGGTGAATGTTTAATTGCGTTTAAACTGGTGCCGAAGATCTTTGATGCCTTAACTGAAGGCATGCGCAGCATGTTAGAAAAGGTTCGGGATTCTGAGCGCTCCATTATGGAAATCTTTGTGAACAAGGCTAAATTACCGCGCCAGTTGTTTATCAGCACTTTCCCCAATCATGAAACCAATCGTACTTGGGTAGAGCAGTTGATATCGGCAAACGAATTGTATTCAGGACAAATTGCCGCTAATCAAGATAAGATTTTTTCATTGCAGGCAATTTTAGTGGAGTTGGAAGAGAGCACGGGTCTTACCATTCCTGAAATTAAAGAATTAAATCGCCGCATGTCTATTGGGGAAGCTAGGGCACGTCGCGCCAAAAAAGAAATGGTGGAAGCGAATTTGCGTTTGGTTATTTCCATTGCGAAAAAATACACCAATCGTGGGTTGCAGTTCTTAGATCTTATTCAAGAAGGCAACATTGGTTTAATGAAGGCCGTGGATAAATTTGAATATCGCCGGGGTTATAAGTTTTCAACTTATGCCACCTGGTGGATCCGTCAAGCTATTACTCGTTCCATTGCCGATCAAGCGCGCACCATCCGTATTCCGGTGCATATGATTGAAACGATCAATAAATTAAATCGTATTCAACGGCAGATGTTGCAGGAAATGGGTCGTGAGCCAACGCCAGAAGAGTTAGGCAAGCGTATGGCCATGCCGGAAGATAAAATTCGTAAGGTGCTAAAGATTGCCAAAGAGCCGATATCGATGGAAACGCCAATTGGCGATGATGAAGATTCGCACTTAGGCGATTTCATTGAAGATGCCAATGTGCAGTCGCCGATAGACGCTGCTACCATGGAAGGCTTAAAGGAAGCCACCAGACGCATCCTAGGGGGCTTAACGCCACGGGAAGCTAAGGTACTTCGAATGCGCTTTGGGATCGATATGAATACCGACCACACCCTAGAGGAAGTAGGTAAGCAATTTGATGTAACCCGCGAGCGTATTCGCCAAATCGAAGCCAAGGCACTTAGAAAACTAAGGCAGCCCAGCCGTGCCGAGCAGCTGAAAAGCTTCCTAGAGGAAGAAAAAGGCGAAGGTAAGGGTTAATTTCTTATAGGGGAGCGTGTTATACTCCCCTTTCTTCAAACCCGTATCGGGCCCATAGCTCAGTTGGTTAGAGCAGGGGACTCATAATCCCTTGGTCCTAGGTTCAAGTCCTAGTGGGCCCACCATAAAAATCAATAGGTTACGCGTTTTTTCAAAATTGAATTTTTACAGTCTGTGTAGTTTTGGTGTAATCGATTATAAATATATTACCTTAAGTCCTTCTTTATTTCATATTATTTGGGTCGTTATTAAATAGTTCATTGAAACAAATATTTAAGAAAGACTTTAATTCATCCGAATCGGAGCTAGCAAAAACAAACTTATTACTTAAGGAGTAGATGCGTTTGTTAATTTCTTTAACTTCCTTATTGCCTATAGTTATGATGGAGTTATTTTTGTAGTCTTTATTGTTTACCATAAGTAGAGCTAAATTTTTTGAAATAGGAATGACAATCCTTACGTTAGGCATACCAAAACCTGGTTGATGAAATTTGTTTGGGGGAATATCCGGATGGTATACGTTGATAAGGCTATCGGATGTCAAGAATGGAAGTGTATCTTGTGTTTCAATAATGCCCCAATGCATATTTGAGAGCAGTTCTCCAATTATTGAACCTGACAAAAGCATTTTATCTAATACAAAATTAGGGTGAGATTCACATTTTATTTCACCATTTAGGATTGATTTTCTAGAATCCTCGATTTCCGTATATGTGCTAGCTGGGTCGAATTTTTTCCATGATTCATGATAGTGGTCTTTATTGGAGGCCAACAATATTGAATATTGACTGAGCTCTTCGTCAAAAGATCCTTTTAAGTGGGCTATTTGTCTGGGTGTCCTTACGAATAAAAACCCAAAAAATTTTGAAAGTATTTTTCGGTCAATATCATTTGGAAATATTTTGTTTCTTAATTCTTTGAAAGAATTGGCTGCGGGAGTTTCTATGCTATTTGCTAGATAATCTTCAATTGCGTCAATTTTTATATTTTTATCCAGCTCATCTAAATCTAAATGATACAGGTTGTTTTGAAATGCGGTATTCTCTGGTTTTGCCGAAAATGGCTTCCCAGGATTATTTTTTGGGTAAGACCATACAAATCCATCTTGATCGCAAAATCCTTCAATATAAAATTTAGATAAATAATGATTTTTCTTCTTTGTCATGATGCCTCACTATAAATTAGGTAGAGCTATTTGCTTGGATAACATTCTTAACCTTGTATTCTGTATCTCTGTTCAAGAGCATTCATGGCAGCTTGAATATGTTCCCCATTTTGATGGCTATATCGCGCTACCATCTGTAAACTTTTATGTCCAGATATACGTTGAACGGTGGGTAGATCTACCCCTGCTTGCACCAAATGTGTAAGACTGCCGGGGTCAGATCTTTAGTGTTAATTTATATCAAAGAATACATTAACACTAAAGATCTGACCCCAAGTTTTCATTACATATTAAAAATAATCAATTAAGCCGCTAAACCCTGTTTTTATATATACACTTAAAAATCAGTGATTCCGCGGATTATAACCATTCTATATTCC
>JBEICO010000003.1:0-27397 GCA_040383965.1 Francisellaceae bacterium | reverse complement strand
TACTTTCAAGAAGAGGATCAACGATATCTTTCTTTTTTAATTCCTAAAAATGCCAGAATTTTAGACTTAGGATGCGGGCTTGGCGATAAATTATCGGCTCTTGAACCTGCCTTTGGATTAGGTATTGATTTTAGTCCTAAAACCATCGAGGTTGCTAAAGATCGGCATCCTCTCAAAAATCTTGAATTTCGAGTCGGAGATATCGAAGATCCTGATTTTATTAAATCAATTGAAGGCACTTTTGATATTATTTTACTTTCCGATGTTATTGGGCAACTAGAAGACTGTCAACAAACCCTACAAAATCTTAACAAACTTTGCACCGCAGATACTCGACTTATCATTTCGTATTACAGCAAAATTTGGGATCCTATTTTGCAAGTGGCAGAAATCTTCGGACAAAGAATGCCACAACCGGATAATAATTTTTTATCAACAACCGATATTGGCAATCTTCTTAAACTTTCGGATTTCAAACCCATCAAACGAGAATGGCGCCAATTAATCCCAAAATATTGGGCAGGCGTCGGCCACTTTATCAATCGTTATGTGGCTACTTTGCCTGGAATTCGTCTGTTGTGCCTTAGAAATTACATTGTCGCCAGAATAGACAAAGTCGATCCTACCGCTAACCCTTCAACAACGGTAGTGATCACCTGTCGCAATGAAAAAGGCAACATTGAACCTGCTATTCAACGTCTTCCTGAATTTTGTGATGATCTTGAAATCATCTTCGCAGAAGGCGGTAGTAAAGATGGCACTTTGGAAGAGATCCACCGAGTCATAGCGGCCTACCCAAAACGTAATATTAAGGTGGTCGTTCAAGATGGCAACGGTAAAGGTGATGCGGTTAGAAAAGGATTTGATCATGCCACCAAAGATATCTTAATGATTCTAGATGGGGATCTCACCACACCCCCTGAAGATATTCCAAAGTTCTATGAGGCTCTTGCTAGAAACAAGGGTGAGTTTATTAATGGTTCACGCTTAGTATACCCCATGGAAAATCAGGCCATGCAATTTTTAAATTATATTGCCAATACCGTTTTTTCATGGATCTTCAGCTATTTACTAAATCAACGGTTCACGGACACTTTATGCGGTACTAAAGTACTCTACAGACACCATTATCTAAAAATATCTGAAAACAGACATTATTTTGGGGATTTTGATCCCTTTGGAGATTTTGATCTCATTTTTGGTGGCAGTAAACTCAATTTAGAAGTGACTGAAATACCTGTTCGCTATAAAGCACGGACTTATGGTACAACTCAAATTTCACGTTTCCAACACGGCTGGTTGCTCTTAAAAATGGTGGTCTTCGCCTATAGAAAATTAAAGGCTTTTTAATGACCACAGCAATCTTAAATGAACATAAAATAATATGGGAAGAAAAGCCTGTACTGCGAGCAGTGTATCATGACTACTATCAACGTATTCTTGCTCATTTAAACACCGGGGAAACACTTGAAGTGGGTGGCGGCACGGGCAATTTAAAAAACTATTTAACCCATGTCACCTCTACCGATATTTTAAGCATGCCTTGGCTTGACACAACCTGCGATGCACAGTTTCTTCCTTTTAAAGACAATAGTTTTGATAATATCGTGGCTATTGACGTGCTGCACCATATAGAAAGCCCCGTGCGATTTTTTGAAGAAGCCAAACGAGTTCTAAAAAATAATGGGAAATTAGTATTGTTAGATCCTGCTATTACTAAAATAAGCTGGATTTTTTATCATCATTTTCACCCAGAACCTGTGATTCTCACTATTAATCCTTTACAGAAAGAGGCTCTAGATCCAAATCGCAAAGCCTTCGATGCAAACCAGGCAATCCCAGAATTAATCTTTGGAAAATATTTAGATAAATTTAATCAACGATTTCCAAACCTAACCTTAAAAAGTAAAGAATACCTAAGCCTTTGGGTTTATCCCCTATCCGGTGGTTTTAGAAAATGGTGTTTAGTGCCAAATTGGCTCGCAAGTTTTATGCTTCGTCTTGAAAAGTTAGTTGAAAGATGGCTTGGCAAATATCTAGGATTTAGAATATTAGTAACCCTTCAAAAGGAACTATAATTGTGCAAAGAATAAAGACTAATGATTATTATAAATATTTATTTGTATTCGTCGGTACAATCTTGTTCTTGTTGCCCTTGGTCAATGCTTGGATGTTCTATCCTTTATCCTATGTTAATCTCAATACCAGCACTGCAGCCTTAGGAGGTGTAATTCCTTGGAGTGATGCTTCCGGATATTTTAACGGTGCCAATACATTCTTGTTGGACGGGACTCTAGATAGCTTTCAAACACGCAGGCCTTTAAATGCCATATTATATTCCTTAAGGCTATGGCTTACAGATTATAACTTTAAGTTTTCGCTAATTATACAAGCCTTATTTTGTGGTTTTTGTTGCCTATTAGTATCCTCTAGAATTTCACAAACCTTTGGTAAAACCTCAAGTTATGTCACCCTAACTCTTTTATTTTTTTTCGCCTCTGCTTTTATTCCAACCACATTGACTGAGACATTGGGTCTTACCCTGGGCTGTCTTGGGTTTATGCTGCTTTGGGATGGAGTAAGCCGTAATAATTTGAACTTGATATTTACATCAGGAATAATTCTAACCGTTGGCCTTAATTCGCGCGCAGGTCCTTTCCTAATGCTACCCTTAATTATTCTTTGGCTTGGATTAAAGTTTAATAGAACATCAGAAAAATTTTCTTTTAATTGGCAAGCGAGCTCTGTTATGACTTTTGGGATTATGATAGGGTTTGCTTTTAGTTGGGTTTTGAGTCTTCACACAAATATCCAAGACGGTGCTACGCATAGCAATTTTGCCGTAGTACTCTACGGGTTAGTTTCTGGCGGTAAATCCTGGGCCTATGCCTATAAAGTTTTCCCAGAACTCGCTCACCTAAGCGAAGCAGATGGTGCTAAGTTTTTATACGCAAAATCCTATGAGTTATTTAAAGAAAATCCTTTTCTTCTATTATTAGGTTTTTCAAGAGGGATAGCAGGGCTTATCAAATGCCTCGTAAGTTTTTTTCAATATGATTTTTATCACCCGGTCTTAAAAATTATAGTCCGAGCCTTAGGATTTATAGCATTATTTTTTGGAATGAAGCGTTTCAAAAATTTATACCAACAATATCCAACTGAACTTGGCCTGCTGGGTGTTGCGGTTCTGGGAATGGTTTTATCTGCTTTTGTTATATGGACAGATGGCGGTTTTAGAGTATTCGCCGTAGGCGTCCCTTTTGCGGCAGTTACTGTAGGAATAATTTTTGGTTCATTTTTCTCTCCATTTCCAAACAAACCTTTCGCTCCCATTAACCCAGAAAAATCAAACTTTGAAACCAAAGCAACCATTTTACTAAGCACTTGTATTCTACTCTCAGGTCTTCTTTGGCCATTGTTTGTCAAAATGGAAGTTAAAAAACATCCTATACTCTTGCAGGATCAAAAAGTTTCCTGCGCACCTCATGAAACACCTATTATTTCCTATAAAGTAGCCGGTTCACCCCATATTAATCTCACTTACCCTGCAACTCGATTTAGAAAAAATGTTCTACAGAGTGCTCTAGAGTATAAAAAATCTTTTACCAGGATCCTAGAGCCTGACATTTTGAATAAATCTATGACTTTGGCGTTGATTTATAATCTAAATACCCATCTTCCTCAATATATATTAGGTCCTACTGAACTTTTTACTCAAAAAAATGACTTGGTCGGAATTTGTGCATCTGAAATTCAAGATGTCCAGTATATTAAAAAGGTGCAATCATACGAGGTACTTAATGGAAAATAAAATAGCTTTTATTACTGGGATCACTGGCCAAGATGGCGCTTATCTTGTCGAACTTTTACTGGGAAAGGGCTACACAGTTCATGGCTTACAAAGAAGATCGTCCGTGTGTAATACCGAAAGAATTGAAGAAATATACCAAGCATTTCATCCTAAAAAGCAATTTTTCCTGCACTATGGCGATATGACGGATGGGACTAACCTGATTAGGCTCATTTCCGAAATTAAACCTACTGAAATTTATAACCTTGCAGCACAGAGTCATGTTCATGTTAGTTTTGAAACCCCAGAGTATACGGCTAATGCAGATGCACTGGGTGCCTTAAGGCTCTTAGAAACCATTCGGATCTTAAATTTAAAAGATCGAGTTAAAATATACCAAGCTTCTACTTCCGAGCTCTATGGAAAAGTACAAGCTACCCCTCAAAATGAAACTACGCCATTTTATCCAAGAAGTCCTTATGGAGCTGCAAAGCTTTACGCATATTGGATCACGGTGAATTACCGTGAGGCCTATAATATTCATGCTTCCAATGGCATATTATTTAATCATGAAAGTCCTCTTCGTGGAGAAACCTTTGTTACCCGAAAAATCACTAAGGGTGTTGCCGCCATAGCAGAAGGTGCCAAACAACCCATTGTGCTTGGAAACCTGAATGCAAAACGAGATTGGGGACATGCTAGAGACTATGTAGAAGGCATGTGGCAGATCTTACAACAAGCGCTACCCGATGATTATGTTTTAGCAACAGGCGAAACTCATTCTGTACGCGAGTTTGTAGAGCTTGCCTTTGCAGAAGTTAACATTGCCATTGAATGGAAAGGCGAAGGATCACAAGAAGTAGGGTTAAATAAAACCAATGGGGACCTCTTGGTAAGTGTTAGCCCAGAATACTTTAGGCCAACCGAAGTAGACATTCTGCTGGGAGATGCGAGCAAAGCAAAACAAAAACTTGGCTGGACACCAACGACATCCTTTAAAGAATTAGTCAAAGAAATGGTAGCCGCGGATCTTACTAGTCTTCAACAAAAAACTGGAAAATTATAATGCCATTTTCTTTAGAAGGTAAAAAAGTATATGTAGCAGGACACATGGGCATGGTGGGGAGAGCCTTAACTAGACGCTTAGCCACTGAAAAGTGTGAAATCCTAACGGTGACACGACAACAAGTGGATCTTAAAAATCAAGCCGCTGTGAACCAATGGATGAACCAGCATAAACCTGACGTTATTTTTCTGGCTGCTGCAACTGTAGGCGGCATTCATGCCAATCGAAGCTATCCCGCACAATTTTTATATGACAACCTGATGATTAACAGCAATATTATTCATGCGGCTTATGAGAACAAAGCCCAGAAATTATTATTTTTGGGATCATCTTGCATTTATCCACGGAATGCTGCACAACCCATACAAGAAACAGCGCTTTTAACAGGAAGCTTAGAGTCTACCAATGAATGGTATGCCATTGCCAAAATTGCAGGGCTTAAACTAACTGAGGCCTATCGACAACAATACGGTTGTGATTTTATTAGCTGTATGCCCACCAATCTATATGGCCCTTTTGATAATTATGATTTGCAAAATAGCCATGTATTGCCCGCATTACTTCGCAAAATGCATGAAGCAAAACAAAAAAACGCAAAGGAAGTCATTCTTTGGGGAACTGGAACGCCTAAACGAGAGTTTTTATTTGTGGATGATCTAGCAGATGCTTGTATATTTCTTACCAAACACTATTCAGACGCACAGCCCATTAATATAGGCACAGGTGAAGATCTCAGTATTAGCACACTTGCAGATATCATAGCTTCTATCGTTCAATTCAAAGGAAAATGTGTATTTGACTCTTCCATGCCGGATGGAACTCCCCGAAAATTATTAGACGTTAGTCGTCTCCAAGCATTAGGCTGGCAAGCAAAAACATCCCTACAAGATGGTATCCCTATCACCTACCAAGACTTTTTAAGGAGGTTTCCATGATTACGCCTATTATTTTATCTGGTGGCGGCGGAACTCGACTATGGCCACTTTCCAGAACCCATTTTCCAAAACAATACTGGTCTTTGACCAGTGAGAAGTCATTGCTGCAGGAAACTGCCTTGCGAGTAAATGCTAAGTCACTCTATAACGAACCTCTAGTGATATGTAACCATGAACATCGATTTTTAGTGGCTGAACAATTGCGCCAAATCAATATGACTCCTTCTCATATTGTGTTAGAAACTGAATCTCATAATACTGCTCCTGCTATTGCGATTGCTTGTCTTTTACAATCCAATCCAGAAACTTTATTACTAGTATTACCCGCAGATCATGTGATCCAAAAACCAGACATGTTTAATGAAGCTATTACCTCTGCTTGTATGGCAGCAAATAAAGATAAAATTGTGACCTTTGGCATCCTACCTACCCGACCGGAAACTCGCTATGGTTACATGGAAAAAGGCAATAAATTATTCTCAGATGAACCCATTTTCCAAATTTCTAAATTCTTGGAAAAACCTGACCTAGCTACTGCAGAGAAACTCCTCTCCAGCAAAAATTATTTATGGAACAGTGGTATTTTTCTTTTTAAAGCGAGCACCATGTTGCAAGAACTTGAAAGACTGCACCCAACCTTATTAGCAGACTGTAGAACTGCCCTTAGGCTTGCTCAAAATGACTTAGATTTTCTAAGATTAGATTCTACCGCGATCACTTCTGATCCAAATTTATCGATAGACTACGCTGTCATGGAACATACTGAGAACGCTGCGGTTATTCCAGTGGATATGGAATGGTCGGATGTGGGATCATGGGATTCTCTTTGGGATATCTCCCAAAAAGATCTCGAGGGTAATGTTAACGTGGGTGATATTATAACTCACAATGTCCATAATTCTTATTTACGTACAGATACCCAGCTTTTATCCGTGATTGGATTAGATGATGTGATTGTGATTGCAGAGAACGATGCCATCTTAGTTGCGCATAAAGATCACGTTGTACAAATCAAAGAAATTATTCAAAAATTAAAAACAGAGAATCGAGAAGAGTTGCATAGTCACAAACGCGTTTATAGACCCTGGGGATATTATCAAGGTATCGATCGCGGTGAGAGATTCCAAGTGAAACGAATTGTGGTTAATCCGGGTGAAAAAACTTCCACCCAAATCCATTATCATCGCTCAGAGCATTGGGTTATTGTTGAAGGGATTGCTAAAATCACTCGGGGCGAAGAAACTTTATTGCTTCATGAAAACGAATCTGTATACCTTCCTATGGGTATTAAACATCGCGTTGAAAATCCTGGAAAAATTCCCCTACACTTTATCGAAGTACAGTCGGGATCTTATCTGGGAGAAGATGACATTGTGCGAATTGAAGATCTCTATGGACGTGCAACGACCATAGCATAACGAGAAATTAGGTTAATTTAATTAACTTTTTCTCAATCATGAGGTTTTCAATGAGATCCATTAAGATATGCCCAGCGGCAATATGCACTTCTTGCACCCGATTTGGATCTTTGGAAGGTACAATTAATGCCCGATCACACGCTTCAACTGTTTGACCCCCATCTCCCCCTAACAACCCTAAAGTAGCGATCCCTTTTCTGCGCGCCTCTTTAAGGGCTAGGATAACGTTCATAGAGCGTCCAGAAGTCGAGAGTCCTAACAATACATCTTCTTTTCTACCTAATGCCTGTACCATTCTTTCATATAGACATTCAAAACCATAGTCATTGGCACAAGCCGTGATTGTTGAAGTATCAACTGCCAAAGCTATAGCAGGGATCCCTTCTCGATTAGTTTGGGAACGCAACCTAACTAATAGCTCTGCAGCTAAATGCTGTGAATCTGCCGCTGATCCCCCATTACCACAGAGCATCAACTTCCCTCCCTTAGAGAGGGATTGCACAATCGTTTCTGCCATAGATACTAAAGTATCGAGATAATCACTGGTTAATATCTGTTTTTTAAGCTCAATCGATTCTTCCAGTTGCTGACGAGCTCGCTCAGTTAACCGACTTCTATCTTCGGAAGTAAAATTCACGAATTGTCCCCTTATGTGAAATGACGATAAAGTTACTGATTTGAATAATGGTATAGCAGTTATTTAACTTAAATCAACTATTACAAATTTAATATGCATCGTTAAACTGGATTTTTCAAATGTGTTAGCCATTGATTATGATCCCAATTCTGTAAAAGTAAAAGAGGAATGCATTGGGATAATGAGATCGTCGATTCGCTAAGCATGTTATCCGTGTGAATCTGATGAATTTTGCATTAAAAGAACAGTAATATTCAACTAACTTATAGACTGGCGACTTAATTTTCGTTATGCTCGTTGCACCTATTTTGTTAGCAATTGAGAACACCCTGAATGGCCATTTTAGTCACTGGCGCAGCCGGATTTATTGGATATCATGTTTGCCAATACCTTTTACAACGTAACGAAACCGTCATCGGGATCGATAACCTCAATGATTATTATGATGTTCGACTAAAAGAAGCTCGCTTAGAACAATTGAATGCACACCAGAATTTTGAATTTTGTCGGCTAGACATTGCCAACCGAGAAGCCATGGAAAGCTTTGTCAAATTGCATCCTGACGTGGATCGTATTGTGCACCTTGCTGCTCAAGCAGGCGTTCGTTACTCCTTTTTAAACCCATTCGCCTATAGTGAGGCTAATCTAACTGGCCATTTGACTATTTTAGAAGCCTGTCGCAACCTTCCTATTAAACACTTAGTGTATGCCAGCAGTTCTTCTGTTTATGGCGCCAATCAAAAATTACCTTTTTCAGTTCATGATCCTGTGGATCACCCGATCTCATTGTATGCAGCAACTAAGCGATCTTGTGAATTAATGTCTTATACGTATAGCCATCTTTTTGGCATTCCAAGTACAGGATTGAGATTTTTCACTGTTTATGGCCCTTGGGGACGACCCGATATGTCGGCCTTTATTTTTACCAAAGCCATCATCGAAGGAAAAGAAATTCCTGTTTTTAACCAAGGGGATATGCGGCGGAATTTTACCTATATTGAAGATATTGTACAGGGAACGATTGGGTGTTTGGATAAACCCCCTCACCCGCCCTACGGGCACCCTCTCCCCCAAGGGGGAGAGGGAACTTTAAGTGTTCCACATCGCGTATATAATATTGGAAATAATAAAGCAGAAGAATTAATGCATTTTATTCATGTGCTTGAAGACATTATTGGCAAAAAAGCGAATATTCGTTTTGAACCTATACAGCCTGGTGATGTTAAAGAAACGGTTGCAGATATCTTAGACACCACTCGAGACTTTAACTTTCTCCCTAAAACCCATATTGAAGAAGGCCTAAAACAGTTTGTGACTTGGTACAGGAGTTTCTATGGCGCCTAAAACTGAGTATAAAATCGCAATTGTGGGTTTAGGGTATGTAGGTCTTCCTTTAGCTGTTGCCCTCGCAAAAAAATTTACGGTGACGGGTTTTGATATTGATGAGAAACGAATTGCAGAACTTAAAACCGGTTATGATAGAACAAAAGAAATAGGAGCTACCGTCTTACAGAATTCAACACTTAAAGTTACTTCTGATAAAACCCAACTTCAATCACAAGACGTGTATATTGTGACTGTCCCAACGCCGGTTACCCATGATAATTTACCCGATCTCTTACCCCTTAAAAAAGCCTCTGAAATGCTTGGGAAAGCTTTAGGTAAAAATGCCATCGTAGTTTATGAAAGTACGGTGTACCCTGGCGTTACAGAAGACTTTTGCGGCCCGATTTTAGAAGAAGTTTCAGGTTTAAAAGCGGGAAGCGATTTCTATTTGGGATATTCTCCTGAACGCATTAACCCAGGTGATAAAAAGCATACGATTGATCAAATCACTAAAGTGGTATCCGGCCAAACTCCCGAAGTTGCAGAACACTTAAAGACAATCTATGGGGCTATTAACAACGGTAATATCTTTGTTGCTAAAAACATTAAAACCGCCGAAGCAGCTAAAGTTATTGAGAACGCGCAGCGCGATATTAATATTGCTTTCGTGAATGAAATTGCAACCATTGTGAGTAAACTGGGACTATCTATTTATGATGTATTGGATGCCGCCAAAACAAAATGGAATTTCTTAAACTTTCAACCAGGATTGGTGGGAGGACATTGCATTGGCGTAGATCCATATTATCTTGCTGAATGTGCTCGAAAATTGGATCACGAACCAGAAGTGATCCTGGCAGGAAGACGTACCAATGAAGAAATGGCTCACTTTATTGCCGCTTCCATTCACCAAAAATTACAAGACATTAGCCATAATACTAAAGCACACATTCTGGTACTAGGGCTTACTTTTAAAGAAGATATCCCCGATCTTAGAAACACCAAAGTCATAGATGTGATCCGAAGCTTAAAAGAATTTGGACATACCGTTGACGTGCATGATCCTCTAGCAGATCCTAAAGAAGCAGAAATTCATTATGAACTTAAGCTTTCTCCTGATCTCTTTGCAAAAGGCGACTATGATTGTATTTTAGGCGCCGTATCTCATCAACCCTACTTAGCCTTATCAGCCGCTGATTTCCAAAAATTAATACGTCCTAATGGATTAATCGCAGATATTAAAAATATGTGGAAAGAGATCTTATTCTCGCCCCAAATTTCGTATTGGACGCTGTAAAACACTATGGTTGATCCGAAACCTAAAAAAAAAATATTGTTTTTGGTTTCGGAAGATAAATACTTTTGCTCTCATCGTCTAAACCTAGGAATTTCCGCCATAAAGGCTGGGTTTGATGTGGCTATTGCCACTAGATGTAATAATGATGCACAAAAAATTCGTGATGCTGGCATTCTAGTTTATCCGCTTGAACATTTTACCCGTGCAGGGTTAAACCCAATTCGTCAATGCCAACTAATTTTAGAATTATACAACATCTACAAAAATTACCATCCTGATGTGATGCATCATGTTGCCCTAAAACCTATCATCCTCGGATCCTTAGTGGCCTGGTGGTGCAAAGTCCCTAGAGTCATTAATGCATTAGGAGGCCTTGGATATCTATTTACAGAAGGCGGTATCTCCTCAATAAAGAAACGCTTGTTACATTTTTTGGTTTGTAAAATTTTAAAAGTTATTTGCTCCAAACCCAATAATACCCTTATTTTACAGAATTCAGATGATCTTGAAACACTCCTAAAAGATGCAAATATAAACCCAAAACAAGTGTGTATTATTCGGGGCGCAGGCGTTGCTACCCTTGATTTTCCTAACGTGCCATCACCGAAAGATCCTCCTCTTAAAATAGCCTGCGTTTCCCGTTTACTATGGGACAAAGGCATTGGAGAATTGGTGTTAGCCGCAAAGATATTACACGATAAAAAAATTCCTGCCGAAGTTTTGCTGTATGGCACACCCGATCCAGAAAATCCTTCTTCAATTTCGGAAGAGCAATTAAAAGAATGGCATGATTCTGGTGTGATCATTTGGAAAGGACATTGTGAGGATGTAGCTAAAGCTTATGCAAATTGCCACATTGCGGTATTACCTTCCTACCGTGAAGGGTTACCTAAATCGCTGCTGGAGGCGGCAAGTTGTGGCAGGCCTATTGTCACAACAGATGTTCCAGGATGCAGGGAGATCGTTAACCATAAGATAAACGGTTTGTTAGTGCCCGCGAAAAATAGTATTGCTTTAGCCAATGCGCTTTTCGAATTAATTCAAAATGAACCCTTAAGAGTAAAAATGGGTAAGGCTGGAAGAGAGCGAATAGAGCATGAATTTTCAGATCAGATTATTCATCAACAAACGTTAAGTCTTTATGCCGATCCCTTTTCGCATTAACCACAGACTAACACCATACAATACTCCAATAAACACCCCGATGATCCAAATTGAAAGATAAGGATCAATATCCGAATACCCTAACATTCCAAATCTAAAGGCATTCACCATATAGAACACAGGATTTGTATGCGTTGCCCATTTCCATAAATCTGGTAACAGATTTATGGAATAGAATACCCCACCTAAATAGGTTAAAGGGGTTAACACAAATGTAGGAATAATATTAATGTCATCAAATTTTTTGGATAATATACCATTGATAAATCCTGCCAAAGAAAACAAAAGAGCAGTTAACACGCCCACTAAAAAAGTTAACCAAAAATGGTATACCTGTAAATGGGTAAAAAATAGCGAAACAATTGCTACCAAAAACCCAACCGCAACGCCCCGCGCTACGCCTCCTAATACATAACCCCATAGAATAATATAATTTGGCAAAGGAGAAACCAGCATTTCTTCAATATTTCTTTGGAATTTTGCGGTAAAAAATGAGGCAACGACATTGCCATAGGAAGTGGTAATAATAGACATCATGATTAACCCGGGCGCAATATAGTCAATATAATTTACCCCTTCTACAGATCCAATACGGGATCCCATGAGCTTACCAAAAACGATAAAATACAAGGTCATACTAACCACAGAAGGTAATAAGGTTTGCGACCAAATTCTAATAAAGCGGGTTATTTCACGCCGTACTATGGTGTATAATCCAATTCGATTTATGGTAAATTGTTGATCCATTTAACTTATGCCTCTTGATGAACCAAACGCACAAATAATTCTTCCAAACGATTGGTTTTATTTCGCATGCTCACCACTTCAATATTTTTTCTAGACAATTCTGCAAAAATTTGATTCAAATCTACCGTCTTAGAAAAAGTAATTTCCAATGTTAGTTCATCCAACAGGGTGGTTTTACACTCTAATATGGCAGATGTTTCCCCCAAAGGACGTTTTAAGTCTAACACAATGGTTTCTGTGGTTAATCGAGACAACAACTCTTTCATGGAGGTATTTTCAACGATACGTCCCTTATCAATAATTGCAATGCCCCGACACAAGGACTCTGCTTCTTCTAAATAATGTGTGGTTAATATAATAGTGGTTCCTTGCTGATTCAGATCCCTTAAAAAAGACCACATGGATCGTCTTAGATCAATATCCACACCAGCCGTTGGTTCATCTAAAATTAACATTTTAGGTTGATGAATAAGGGCGCGAGCAATCATTAAACGACGTTTCATGCCCCCAGATAAAGTGCGTGAAACATGATATCTTTTATCCCACAATCCTAATTGCGTGAGATATTGCTCTGCTCTTTCCAAGGCAATATGACGTTTGATGCCATAAAAACCTGCTTGATTCACAATTATATCAATTACCCGCTCAAAAAAATTAAAATTAAACTCTTGAGGAACGACACCAATATACCGTTTAGCCATTTCTCGATCTTTGTCGATAGAATGGCCAAAGAGAGAAACAGAACCTTCTGTTTTATTCACCAATGACGTTAAGATCCCAATAATTGTTGTTTTTCCAGCTCCATTGGGTCCAAGGAGCGCAAAAAAGTCTCCCTGGTCAACCTCTAAAGTGATCCCTTTCAACGCCATAAGGCCTGATGAATAGGTTTTCTTGAGATCCTTAATTACTAAAGCTTTCATTTTTTTTCTAAATATTCCACCACTACACCTAAAAACCGTGCCGCTTCTCCCCCTGTCACAACCCGATGATCAAACGTTAAAGATAAGGGTAAAACTTCACACACTTCAGGTTTTTCATCCACGACAACCACTTCTTGCCGCACTCTGCCCGCTGCCAATATGGCTACCATAGGCGGGATAATGATTGGCGTGGCATAACGACCTGCAAATTTACCAAAATTTGATAGGGTAATGGTACCACCTTGTAGATGCTCTGGCAAAATTTTTCGTTCTTGTACCGCCACTTTTAATTCTTCTAATCGGATACGCAATTCTTTAGGATTTAGCTTTTCCGCTTCCTGGATCACCGGCACAAAAAGCCCTTCTGCAGTATCCATCGCAATACCGATATGAATACTTGTCATGACCCTGCGGCTTTGGGTATTTGGATCATACCAAACATTTAACGCAGGTTCTTGATGACAAGCTTTTATCATCGCTACCATAAGTTCAACCGTAATATCTGATTTTTTTGGAAAACGGAATAGTTTTGCATCTTCCATGAGGGTTACAGGTACACATTGAGCGTTTGCTTGCTGCATAACATCTACCATTCTGCGGCGTACCCCAGTTAAATTTTGAGAAGGACTTAACGCTGCTAAATTTTTTGCAGCCATTTCCACTTCACCTGTGGTAATGATCCCGTTCGGATTTGCCGGATGCAGAGTATTTAAATTGACTTTCAATCGCTTAGCAAGCGCTCTAACCGCTGGAGTAGCCTTAACGTTAGTTGAAACGCTCTTCTCCAATGAAAATTGAGTAGCGATCTCTTGTATAACAATTTTGCTCTCTTCTAATTTACCTGCCACTGTGCCTGTATCTTCTGTTTCAATTTCAATTAGAGCAGAGCCTGTATTAATCAATTCGCCAGGCATTCCAAATAATTTGATCACACGGCCCTTATAAGGAGAAGGTACTTCAACCAATGCCTTGGCTGTCTCCATCGAAACCACAGGTTGATCTATTTCTATTTCTTGCCCAATCTCTACATGCCAAGTTACAATTTCTGCATCAGGTAATCCTTCTCCGAGATCAGGCAGCGTAAAGATTGTCATTGATACTCCATCGTTTTAAGCACGGCTTGCAAGATCCGATCTTCAGTGGGTAAATAATATGCCTCTAATCGAGATAAAGGTACGACGGTATCAAATGCTGCAACACGCAAGATGGGAGCCAGTAAAAAAGTAAGCCCATATTCAGCCAGTTGTGCTGCAATTTCACCGCCTATTCCACCTGTTTTTACCGCTTCATGAATAATCACACAACGCCCCGTTTTTTCAACAGAGGTTAATATCGTAGCCATATCTAAAGGTTTTACAGTAGCAACGTCAATCACTTCAGCTTGGATCCCTATCGTAGCAAGATGATCGGAAACCTTAAGAGTTTCATGAACCATGGCTCCCCAACTCACTAAAGTAATGTCTTTTCCTTCACGCAAGACAAAAGCAACATCTAAGGGCAATGCCTCTCCTTTATCTAAAACCTCTTGTTTCATAAAACGATACATTCGAGTGGGCTCTAAAAATATGACGGGATCGGGATCCCGAATGGCGGCCAATAATAATCCATATGCTCGAGCCGGTGAAGAAGGTACCACGACTCGTAACCCAGGAATATGGGCAAAGAGTGCTTCAGTACTTTCAGAGTGATGTTCCGGTGCATGAATACCCGCCCCAAATGGGGTTCGAATCACCAAAGGACAAGACAAGCGCCCTCGAGTACGATTTCTAAACCGCGAAGCATGGCTAATAATTTGATCCATCGCCGCATAGATAAATCCCATAAATTGAATTTCAGCAACCGGCTTTAGCCCTTGTGTTGCCATTCCAACGGCAATACCTGCAATCATGTTCTCTGCTAACGGTGTATCAAAAACGCGATCTTTACCAAACTTAGCCTGCAGCCCAAGAGTTGCCCTAAATACCCCACCATTTACCCCAACATCCTCGCCAAAAACAACGACCTCAGGATCAGCTGCTAATTCATAGGCCAATGCCAAATTAATGGCTTCAATTAGGTTTATTTCACTCATCTGATTTCTTCCGGCTAAACTCTATACATTCTTGCAATTGTGGGATCAAAGCTTCTGGTAATGTTGCATACAGATGTTTAAAAATCGCTTCTGGATCATCTGAGTTCGCACTCTGATATTCTTCTATCGCCTCATCAATTTCTGCTGTAATTTCTCGTTGTAATACTTTTTCTTGCTCGTCTGTCCATATTTTACGATTAACACAATATTGTTGTAACCGATGAATGGGATCTTCTAAACGATGTGTTTCTAACTCACTGGATGATCGATATCGTTTTGCATCGTCTGCAGTGGTGTGATCTCCCATTCTATAAGTAATGGCTTCTATTAAACAGGGACCTTGTCCAACTCGTGCTTTTTCAATCCCCTGACGTACCGTATCGTAGACCGCAACAACATCATTACCATCGATCTGTTCACTGGGAATACCTGCTGCAACTCCTTTCTGCGCCAAAGTAACAGCCTTTGTTTGTTCTTGACGAGATACTGAAATGGCCCATTGATTATTGTTAATGATAAACACTATCGGCAACTGCCAAATTCCCGCCACATTAAGGGCTTCATAAAAATCTCCTCTTGAAGTACCCCCATCTCCTGTTACCACTACCACAACGCGAGGCTCGCGACGTAACTTTATTGCCGTGGCTACGCCGACAGCATGTAAGTTTTGGCTAGCAATGGGAATACAAATGGGAAAATCAACCGGATTATCACTAAAACTACTGCCCCGTTCATCTCCCCCCCAATATAATAATATTTCTTTCATTTTTATCTTGCGCCAAAACTGTGTTCCGAGATCTCGATAATACGGACAGAACACGTCTCTATCTTGCATAGCAGCCCCTATTCCAACCCCTATTGCTTCCTGTCCTAACAGGGATGGGTATGTTCCGAGTTTTCCGGTGCGCTGTAATTTAATTGCTTTGGCATCAAATGCTCTGGTTTTTACCATAGCTTGATACAAGCGAATGAGAAAATGAGGATCTTGTACACAGGTTGGACAAGGATCTTTCACGTTCCCTAAAGGATCCAAATATTGGGTAAATAGTATTTCGAAGTTTGCAACAACTTTCTTCATTTACAATCCCAGCTTTTCTCTTGCGATGATATCTGCGACATCGCTAGTGGGCTGAAACTCCAAAGCTGATCTCTTGAAAATTCCAAGCAAGGTATCATAAATGTCATTAATTCTCTTCGAAGCAAGGGTGGCTTCGATATACCCATATTTTGCTGCCACGTAGATTAATCCCCCTGCGTTAATAACATAATCGGGTGCATACAGGATTTGTCTTTTCATCAAATCCGCCCCATGATGAGCATTAAGTAATTGGTTATTCGCACTTCCTGCAACAATTGGCGCTTTAATTAAAGGAATAGTATGATCGTTTAAGATCCCTCCCAGTGCACAAGGAGATAAAACATCGCATTCCAAAGAAAACAACTCCTCCATGTTAGCCGCTTTTTTCGCACCAAATTTTGATACAAAGCGATTAACGACTTCTGGATTAATGTCATAAACGGTTAACTTAGCACCTGCTTGATGTAATTTTTCTCCAAGACTATATCCCGCATGTCCTAATCCTTGTAATGCAATATGCAGCCCTTTTAATGAAGATTTTCCCAATTTAAATTGTACTGCTGCTAAAATTCCTCTCTCAACGCCTTCCGCCGCCAGGATTGAAGGATCACCGCAACTTGTGGTGCTGGTAACATGCGCCGTTTCGGTCGCAATTATATCCATATCTTCTGTGCCAGTCCCGCTATCCACTGCAGTAATATACCGTCCTTGTAAACTGTTCACAAATTTACCAACTGTTTTAAAATAGTCTATTTTATTAATGAAGCCCTCTGGTTTTAACAGCACCATCTTTCCCCCTCCTAAGGGAAGATTCGATATAGCAGCTTTATATGTCATTGCTTTAGCTAAACGAATAGCGTCCTCTACCGCATAGGTCGTGGAAGGATATACAATAAAACGACACCCACCCAGCGCCGGTCCAAGCTGAATATTATGAATAGCAACAATTGCTTTTAAAGATGTTTTACTATCAACCGTCATGTGTAGTTCTTTGCATTCCATTTTTGTTGCATACTCCAGAATATCGCATTCCATCTTTTTACCTCAATGCTGCTAAATTTCACTTTTATTTTAAATATATAAGAATAGTATAGGAGAGAATGGTTTTAAAAAAATATGTCGATTATTTGACGCATAGATAGATTCTTAAAATCCTATAGTGAACGGGGGTCTTTTTTGCCCAAGTACTTGTCCATAATTGTTATTTTTTGACTTCCACGCCAAAAAAATGACTCTATATGCTAAAAAAATGACTATCAATTTTTTATTTCAGGTTTTTATTACCGAGTTATCGAGTTTATTCTCTTGGCACGCTTCCTGCATTCTATAATAAAGTAACAATTGTGTAACAACTTGGAGATAACGTTATGAAATTTAAGTTTAAGGGTTTTTCTTTAATCGAATTGATGATAGTGATAGCTATTATCGGGATCTTGGCAGCTATTGCAGTACCTAGCTACCAGACCTATGTTTTAAAATCAAAAATGGGTGAATTGTTGTCTGCAGCAAGTGCCGCAGAATTGGCTGCTGCCGAATATCAACAAGGATCCGGTTCAAGTGATTGCACGGATATGCCCATCGTCGCTAATAGCAGCGGTGCATTTGCCTATCCCGCTTCTGACCTAGTTGCATCGGTAACTGTGGGTACGGATTGCTCTGTAACGGTTGTTGGAGCTTCCGGCCAATGGGGCACAAACGCTGCGCCTACGGTAACAGCAACAGCAGCGGTATCTAATGGTGCATTAACCTATTCTTGCTCAACTGATGCAAGTTTTGCACCCAGCACTTGCCCATATGCAGCACCACCATCCAGTTAATAGGTATATTAATAAACCCTTTCACAAGCTGTTTGTAGGATGAAACCTGCAGACAGCTTGCCGGAAAGGTCGCTAACACAAAACCGGGGAAGAAAATGGATGAGACTAGCCCGAAAATTTCCTTAGGGGGCCTTGCTAGAAAGTTAATCCAAATGGAATTGCTGAAAGAGAAATCTGCCATTAGCGCCACAGAGCAATCTCTAAAACAAAAAAAACCGTTAATCAGTATTTTAGTGGAAGGACGATTAGTCGATCCTACTGTGCTCGCAACTACTCTTTCTGAAGAATTTGGGATACCTCTTTTTGATATCAATTCCTTAGACAAACGCAATGTTCCTTATGATTTAATTACTCAAGTGATGGTGACACAAGCTCACGCACTGCCCATTTATAGACGTGGAAATCGGCTTTTTGTGGCTATATCTGATCCGACTAATTTAAAAGCCGTTGATGATATTAAATATCAAACCAACATGAATACCGAAGCCATTTTAGTTGAAGAGCATAAATTTACGGAAGTTATAGAAAAGGTGCTCTCGACTCGAGAAGCAGAATCTCTTGGAAATTTAGAAGACTCAGATTTGGAAGATATCGATATTCTAAATGATGAAGATACTGCCTCTATGGTAACCAAAATAGGTGCCGGAGGGGATGATGCACCTATAGTTCGATTTATCAACAAAATTATATTAGACGCCGTTAATATGGGAGCTTCGGATTTACACTTTGAACCTTACGAAAGAACGTATCGCGTACGTTTTCGTCACGATGGTGTCTTATATGAACACGCCTCTCCTCCCGTTAATATTGCGAATCGATTCTCAGCCAGAATAAAGGTTATGTCTCGCTTAGATATTTCAGAAAAAAGAGTCCCTCAAGATGGTCGATTTAGAATGCGGCTATCTGCAAATAAAGCCATCGATTTTCGGGTAAGTACTTGCCCCACCTTGTTTGGTGAAAAAGTGGTATTACGAGTACTTGATCCTACGAATGTAAAACTTGGGATTGAAACCTTAGGCTATGAACCCTTTCAACGGGATTTATTTTTGAGCGCCATATCTAAACCGCACGGCATGGTATTAGTAACGGGACCAACGGGTAGCGGCAAAACCGTTTCCCTTTATACAGCACTCAATATTTTAAATACTTCCCGCAAAAACATTTCAACCTGCGAAGACCCTGTTGAAATCAATTTACAAGGTATTAATCAGGTTAATGTTAATGTTAAAGCTGGGTTGAGTTTTGCAGGTGCATTACGATCTTTTTTAAGACAAGATCCTGACGTTATCATGGTGGGTGAAATTCGAGATATTGAAACTGCTGAAATCGCTGTTAAAGCCGCGCAAACTGGACACTTGGTATTATCTACCCTACATACCAACAGTGCCTCTGACAGTGTGGTTCGGTTAATTAATATGGGTATTCCAGCCTATAACATTGCCACCTCCATTTTGCTAATCATTGCACAACGTTTAGCGCGAACTCTTTGCTCACATTGCAAAGTTAAAGTGGATGTCCCTGAAGCTATTCTCTTAAAGTTTGGATTTAAAAAAGAAGATATCCCGACCTTAAAGCTCTATGGCCCTAATGGATGCGAAAAATGCAAAGAAGGATATAGAGGACGCACAGGAATATTTGAGGTTCTACCGGTAACAAACAGTATTAGTACTATTATCATGAATGGCGGAAATCCCATGGAAGTTTACAAACAAGCTGTTGCAGAAGGCATGTGGGATTTACGACGCGCAGGGATCGAAAAAGTACGTGCGGGGGTCACCAGCATCGAAGAGTTATCCCGAATTACTAAAGACTAAGGATAAAAGATGGCTCAAAAACCAAACGCCCCTTCCAACAAAACAACTCGGGCTGTTAAGGTCTTTTACTTCGAATATACAGGAATTGATAGAAAAGGGGTTCATGTTAAAGGAGAGGTGACTGCTCAATCTCTACCTCAGGCCAGATCTTTAATACAATCCCAAAACATCAATATCCTCAAAATTAAAAAGAAAAGCACCTCTCTTTTTAATTTTGAATCTAAGCTTTCTTCTGCAGAAGTCACTTTATTTACAAGACAAATGGCCACCATGTTAGTTGCTGGGATCCCACTGGTACAATCCTTGGCTATTATTTCAGAAGGTGCCCCAGCAAGCCCTTTAGGAGATCTGGCTCGAAAAATTCGTCTGGAAATTGAAGGAGGCAGTGCTTTCTCTATTGCTTTAAAGAAAAATCCGCGTTATTTCGACGTTCTATATTGTAGCTTGGTAGAATCTGGAGAACAATCGGGTACGCTGGATACGATGTTAGAACGCATTGCTATTTATAAAGAAAAAACAGATTCCTTAATGCGAAAAATTAAAAAAGCCATGTATTATCCTATTGCTGTTGTTGTCGTGTCTATTATCGTCACTACTATTTTGCTGGTCAAAGTGGTTCCGACTTTTAAAGATTTATTTAAAGGATTCGGTGCCGATCTTCCAACATTTACCCTGTTTGTTCTGGGTATTTCCGATGCTATTAGAGATTATGGGTTTTATATTTTTACAGCGATGGGCGGATTTATTTTTTTGGTGATAAAACTCCATAAAAAGAGCCAGGCGTTTCGAAATTTTACTCAAAGACTCTCTCTTAAATTACCTATTATTGGTTCTATTATTAGACAAGCTATTATCGCACGATTTGCACGTACTTTAGCAACAACGACTGCCGCTGGAGTTCCCTTAACAGAGGCTCTAGACTCTGTTTCTAAAGCCTGTGGTAATGTTGTGTATTCTAACGCCATTGATAAAGTTCGCGCGGGGATCACCGCAGGACAACAAATGCGAGTGGTTATGAAAAAAACAGGGGTCTTTCCTATTCTAGTTGTGCAAATGATAGGAATTGGCGAAGAATCCGGCTCACTCGAAGGAATGCTAAGTAAAATTGCCTTAATCTATGAAGAAGAAGTTGATTCTTCGGTAGATGGATTGACAACCCTACTGGAACCCTTGATTATGGTCATATTAGGCGTTATTGTTGGAGGATTAGTCATCGCCATGTACTTACCCATCTTTAAACTTGGATCTGTGGTTTAACATGAACTCATTCTGGACACTCATACAAACATCTCCAAAGCTATTCCTATTCGGAATAGGAGCGCTTGGACTCATGGTCGGAAGCTTTCTAAATGTAGTTATTGCAAGGCTCCCTGTAATGGTATTAACAGCCCATAGAAAAAAAGCTTCTGCTCCCCCTTTTAATTTGTTTTACCCTCGATCCCAATGCCCACGCTGTCATCATCTAATAACCTGGTTGCAGAATATTCCCATCATAAGTTTCGTCTGCCTTAAGGGAAAATGCCATCATTGCCACCAGAGAATATCATGGCGCTATCCATTAATTGAATTATTAAGCTCCGGATTATCACTCTTGATCGCAATACAATTTGGCTGCACCCTAACAACAGTAGCGGCACTCATTCTTACCTATGTGCTAATCACGCTTACGTTTATTGATATAGATCATACCATTTTACCTGATGACATCACTATACCTTGTATTTGGTTAGGATTATGGTTTAACACTTACCACCTTTTTACCACCCCCACGGATGCCATATTGGGCGCCATTTTCGGATACCTTTCACTCTACATCTTCTATTGGATTTTTAAAGCAATCACCCAAAAAGAAGGTATGGGATATGGCGATTTCAAATTACTCGCCCTGTTAGGGGCTTGGCTTGGATGGCAATACTTACCGCTTATTATTTTATTTTCCTCTTTTATTGGATCCCTTATTGGGCTCTGTATAATTTATTTCAAAAACAAAAGTAAAAATACTCCCATCCCTTTCGGGCCTTTCTTAAGCTTAGGTGGATTTGTGGCATTGGTATGGGGACCCAAATTTTACCATCTCTATTTTAACTTTATTGGCTTTAATCGATGATCGTTGGGTTAACAGGCGGTATTGGTAGCGGCAAATCAACTGTTTCACATTTATTTGAAAAATTACAAGTTCCCATTATCAATTCAGATGAAATCGCCCACCAATTTCTTACCCCTGATCATGCTGCCTTTAAGTCTGTCATTGAACATTTTGGATCAGATATTTTAGAGTTAAAAGGATCCCTTAATCGCAAAAAATTGGGTGCCATTATTTTTAATGCCCCAAAAGAACGCTTGTGGCTAGAATCACTGCTCCACCCGTTAATCAAACAAGAAATCCTAAAACGATGTGCTCTAATTCCTAAACAAAGCTATTGTGTGGTTGAGATCCCACTCCTAATTGAGACCCATTTTGAAAATACAGTGGATCGAGTTTTAGTAGTGGACTGCCCCGAAGACATGCAAATTAAGAGGGCAAGCCTTCGCGATACCTCTCCCCTTTTTAATATTAAATCCATACTGAAAAGCCAAACTAACCGTGAAACGCGTTTAGCCCATGCAGATGATGTAATCGATAATTCAGGAACCCTGGAAGCCCTAAAAGAACAAATTACAACGCTCCACCAGCTTTATATGCAGTTATCTAAATAATTTCAATATCATCCTCGCTAAAGCCAAAATCTATTCAATCACAACATATCGACAAAACAGCGAGATCTGTTATAGTGACCGCATGTCAAGCTTGGTCATATATGAACAACCGCTGAACGAGCGGGTAAGAGTTTTTCTGAGGTTAGAGCATCTCTTTTCTCAGGTTGCTCACTTTCAAAACAGTCGAACTGTTTGGGATAGTCACGCCAGTGTATCGGCCCTAATTGAAATCCTTACAATTCTTGATCGTTCAGACATCCGATCGGAAGTCTTGAAAGAGCTGGATCGACATATTAATTCCCTTTCTAGGCTACAAGACACCCCAGCAGTGGATCGGATCCGCCTAGACAGGACACTACAAGAGTTGACGATGCATCTGCAAAAGATACAAGCCCTACCTAGTAAAATAGGCTCAGAAATTCGCGATAATGACTTACTAAATAGTGTTAGACAACGTACCATGATCACTGGGGGTACCTGTGGTTTTGATATTCCGGCATACCACTATTGGCTAAACCAGCCCAGCGCAACGAAATTTGAGAATTTATCGCGTTGGATGTCTGAAATTAGCCCTTTAAGGCAGGGAATTGAAATCTTGCTAACGCTTACGCGCAACAGTTCTCTTTTTGAACAAAAAATGGCTATTTCTGGTTTTTTTCAAGAATCTTTAGACGCCCAAAACCCGTGCCAACTCTTAAGAATTTCTCTGCCATCAGACTCCCACGCTTATCCTGAAGTGAGTGGTAACAAACACCGCGTAAATGTGCGATTTTTAGCTTACGCTGAAACTAATCGTCCTAAACAAATTGCCTATAACCTGGAGTTTGATATGTGTTGCTGTTCATTATAAAAGCTGTAGACTACAAGGATGTAACCGATGTATCACGTCATAAAACCCAGAACCGATAAATTTATTATTCAAGAAACACAAAAAGCGACAAAACACTCCCCCAGTTCTTCATCAAACCACGCTGAACCACACGCTAAACTAAAAGATGAATTAGTTGTGGGATCCTTTCGGGATCTGTATTTTGGATTACAATTACTCACAGGTGCTTTTGGTCAAAAAAAAGACAAACACCCTAAAGAAACCAAATCAGGAAAATCTAACAAAGTACCTCCTAGTGAAGAAAGGGAAATTGGAGAAAAAAAATCTTCTAAAAAAGTAAAAGCTGCAGCTTTAGATGAGAGCCCTACTGTGAATACTGAGTGGGAGCATAATGAAGATCCTAATGAAGTTAAAAGCTTCAATCATCAAATTGAAGATGAGGAAGAGAGACATTCTGAAAATTCTGAATCAACCCCTGATGAAGATTATGATAATATCGACCGTCTAAAAGGTACTTTTAATCTGGATAGTTATAAAGCAGATTATGAAATTGAATATCAATACACTAATTCTGACTCAGAAGTAAAAGCAGTCAAAGTACATTGGGTAAGAGAAAAAAATTGGGAAGATACAGAGTTCATTGAAGATGAGGAAGAAAAAAAACAAAAAGAAGCACCCTTTAAAAAAGTTATTCAGGATTTTATGTTTTTCCCAGGCGCCTCTCCTGACGTTCAACAAATGGTTAAAAAACAACTTTATAGACTTAACCGAGAAATGCTTACCGCTGTTAATTCAATGTTATCTAACAATTATACATTGGCAGGCAAAGCTAATCTCATGTTTCAAATTACGACACCACCCACTCGAAATGCAAGAATGAAATTCAGCAGAAAGGGAAGTGTATTTACTTTAGAGCTGTATTCACCAATTTCTATAGTTTATGAACCAGATACTGGAAACCAATTTGCTTTAACATTCAACCAAGAGCTCGTCCAGTTAGAATTTAATGATTATAATAATTATGAAAGCCGAGACATTTGCGAATTGGGTATTAAAGCCACACTGGATCTCAATAATTTTCCCGAAACAAGGCCAGAAGCTTCTATAGAAATTAGCATTGCTACGCAAACTTCTGCACTACAATATACAGGCCCACAAGATAGTCCATATATTATAAACTTGGAAACCCATCATTCCAAAGACTTACATCCCTCTAAACATCCAACAACTCTTAAACCTTATATTCAAGCGATAAGACATTACCTTTCCGACACTGCAAATTTAAACTTTGGTAGAATCATCGGGATCCTAGGCAATATTGGGAGGTCAATTAATGGGGTTACAGAGCAAAATTTACCCGAAATTTTCCAGGCATTAGATGAATTATTCAAGCAAACATTAATTACTCGATTACTCAAACATAAAGCAAATATGCTGTACAGAAGTCCTCATCATACAAATAGGTCTGATGAAATTAGCGCATCCATAACATTAACAGAATTGCTCACTGAATCTATCAAAAATGGGTATCACTTTTCTACTCTACTAAATGAAATGGATGAGGAGCTGATTGACATCTTTTGTCATCCCGCGTTTTCCAAAGACATTCCTTTCCTATTGTTAGTTTTTCAAGATCTCTTATTAGACGAAATCCGTAACTCTAGTAACTATATCAGCCAAAATAGGGAATTATTTCCAGAATTGAGTTTCACAAATTATCTCTTTCTTGCCGCACTTGGATCTGTCCGATGTGCTCTGGAGGGCGCAAGAGCGCAAATGCGCATTGAAATGCATGGATATAACTCTAAAAGATCTAAATCTGGAAGTGAACCCCGCTTAAATATAATTCACCAACAATTTTTAGAATACGCTGCCAGAGGAGGATCTAATGATTCTGTTTTCTTTGAGTTAAAAAATATTCCAGGTGTAGAACAGGCAGTTTTGAGTAACGTACGAATGAGAGCAGCACCCAGAAAAATTGTTGCCTCACCCTATACTAACCGTCATCCCTTACCGCCTCCATCTAACATGCTATCGGTAGAACATTCAGGGTCACAACGCGTGATTCATGTTAGATTACCCAGAAAAAGGACTCATTTGTTATTTTGCGCGGCAGGAAATACAGAAAAACATGCTGCTCTTTGGGAAAGAAATCCCATCTTTGGGGCTTTAATAGGTGGGCTTGCTCCACATTATGCCATCAGACAATTTCTACAATTATTTCCTAACGCCAATGCAGCAGCCGATCCGTATCTAATAATCCTTGATGTGGTAGGGGGTTCGATTGGTTTTTACACAGGCCACTATGCCATTTTAAATCCAAAAAAACTAATACCTAATGGACTTAGGGTCATTAAAGTAGGTTCTCAAGCCTTAATGGTTTCAGTGTTTAGCATGGGTACAGCCATTAATGCATATTTACTAATACATCCCACAGTTTCGGATGTCACAAATTTCATTTTTTTAACCCAAATTGCCCCAGCTCCTATCGCTATTTCTATTGCCTATTTAACTTGGAATGCGATTGCTCCCCAAACAAAAGCACGTTGGTTTGACAAAAATTTCACCTCTCGCTTTGCCAAAGCATCACTTGATACGCTTTCAAGAACATTGGTCTACGGTGGGGTTTTAGAATTTCTAGTTTTAAACATTATTAAAGTGCCGGGTAATGTGACGAGCTTGGTATCTCCTACTGTGCCTGCCTTTGGGTTAGCACTCCTTGAATATACCAGAGTTAAAGAGAAAGCAGCTGTTTTAATGACAGCCCTTACAGCAGCAGATTTTATCTATATGCTGGCTGGAGATGTCATCGCAGCAGAATATCCAGCTATTTTAACTTATATTCGCGCAGGTCTCTGGACTGCTGCCAGTATCTATTCGATAGGCTTTGTTGCCCGCAATGCCCTTGAATTTGTGCGTAAATATGATGGTCCACCGCGACTGATTACCCAACGCATTAGTGCTCCTGGTTCACGAGAAGACTCAATAATTGGTGAAACAACGCCTTTAGTATCCGAAGATACCCTACAAAATATTAGAAAATGGGATGAATTAGACGAAACACAACAAGATAGAACCATTTTACCTCTTTACAAAGCTAGAACAACCTCTAGAAATGGCTCTGGACGTTATGGCACCTTGCAAGACGAAGATTATGACGCCCCTCCTCCTACCCCCAAAAAATGGTGCACAATTGTGTAACTGCTCTTTAAAAGAAGAATAGACAACTACTAAAGCTTTTTAGTTGCTTTTGGTTGGTATTTATCACCTAAAAGACAAACTGCATCTTCAGCTTTAATTATGATGCAGTAATCGGTAGAGTCCTTTATTTTTGAAGACGAATAAATTAGCCCAGCGCTTAATAATCGATGTTCAGCACTTTCTTTATCCTCAGAAGAGACACGTATCCAATACTGATCCTTCGTATTGTGCCATGGACGATTTTCAATTTGTTTTAGTGCTAAAATAAGGTTTTCTTTGATAATGGGTTTAGTATCTCTGTGTGCTGCTGGAATGTGGCTCTCTTTTGATGAGGAACTTGAAGCATTTGCCTGTTGCCATTTGAAATGCTCAGTATTACGCTCATTTGCTCTCATTCTTTCTTCTTGTGCGACGGGCCTCTTATATTCTGTTTTATTCTCTAAAAACAGTTTGATCTTCCCCCGAAAAAACGGACATATTGCTAAGCAACTTGTTTTTCCTCAAACGCTATTGGACTCAAATAGCCCAGTTTCGAATGAAGACGCTTACGATTATAATACACATCGATATATTCGAACACATGTTTTTTA
>JBEICO010000002.1:0-29758 GCA_040383965.1 Francisellaceae bacterium | reverse complement strand
TCGTGGGATTAATGATAAAGCACAGCTCGCAGAATTAGAGCGAATTTTTCAACAAGATCAGGCCAAAAACTTAATGAGACAAGGTGTTACTTTATTAGATCCTGCGCGCTTTGATCTTCGAGGTGATATTCAGGTAGGGCAAGATGTCCAGATTGATGTGAATGTGATTTTAGAAGGCAATATCACCTTGGGTAATCGCATAAATATAGGCCCAAATGTATATCTTAAAGATGTCGTAGTTGAAAATGATGTGAAAATATTAGCTAATAGCGTTGTTGAAGGGGCGCATATTGGATCAGAGTGTGTTGTCGGCCCTTTTGCACGTGTTAGACCAGGAACGGTATTAGCTCATAAATCGAAAATTGGAAACTTTGTTGAAATTAAAAATACCACGGTGGGTGTTAATAGTAAAATTAATCACTTAAGTTACGTTGGTGACGCAACCGTTGGTAAAAATGTCAATATTGGAGCAGGAACAATTACGTGTAATTTTGATGGCAAGAAAAAGCATAAAACCATCATTGAAGATGGCGTGTCGATTGGTTCTGATTCCCAGTTAATAGCACCCGTGACCATTGGAGAGGGCGCAACTATTGGAGCAGGAACGACTGTCACGAGAGATGTTCCCGCAAATCATTTAGTACACAATCAATTGCAACATCGAAAAATTGCAAACTGGGTAAAAGAGGAAGAAAAATAATTATGTGTGGAATTGTAGGGGCAATTGCTAAGAGAGATGTAGTACCAGTTTTATTAGATGGATTGCGACGTTTAGAATATCGCGGCTATGATTCTGCAGGAATAGCCGTGCTATCCAGTGCAGGACTTGTAGAGCGTAGCCGAACTGAAGGCAAGGTTATATTGTTACAAGAAAAACTTTTATAAAAGCCGTTGCATGGCCATGTGGGCATTGCGCATACTCGCTGGGCAACTCACGGTGTCCCTAGCGAACACAATGCTCATCCCCATATTGCAGGCAATAGGATCATCTTAGTTCATAACGGTATTATTGAAAATTATGAGGCGCTAAAAGCCCCATTATTACAATCTGGCTATCCATTTTTATCAGAAACTGATTCGGAAGTGGTGGCAGGGTCAATAGCCGAAAAAATTCATCAAGGTGAAGATTTATTATCTGCTGTTCGTAAAACTGTTCAAGAATTAGAAGGCGCCTATGCTCTTTGTGTTATGGACAGTCAAGATCCTGATCGGATCATTGGTGTTAAAAATGGCCCACCGTTAGTCATTGGTTTGGGTCAAAATGAAAACTTTCTCGCATCCGATGCTTTAGCACTACAACGTGTTACTGAACGATTTATGTATCTTGAAGATGGAGACATAGCAGAGATCTGTCGAGATCATGTTAATGTTTTTGATTGCAATGAAAAAGAAGTTGAACGAAAAGTATACACTCGAACTTTTCAACAAGATTCAGTAGACAAGGGCGGATATCGTCATTTCATGTTAAAAGAAATATTTGAGCAACCAAATTCTATTCGTGAAACCTTAGTGGGACGTTTACACGCAGGCCATGTTTTAGAACAAATTTTTGGTGCCAATGCCCAAAAAATATTCGATAAAGTTCAACATGTCCAAATTGTGGCTTGTGGCACCAGCTTTCATGCAGGCATGGTGGGACGTTTATGGTTAGAAAATTTAAGTGGCATTTCGTGCCAAGTTGAAATTGCCAGTGAATTTCGCTATCGCAAACGTGTGCTGTTACCTAATACTTTATTGGTATGCATTTCACAGTCTGGTGAAACGGCAGATACTTTAGCCGCTTTAAGAAGTATTAAAAATGAAGGTTATACTGGGGTGCTAAGCATTTGCAATGTTCCGGATAGCTCTTTGGTGCGGGAATCCGAATTGGTTTTTTTAACCAGCGCAGGTCCTGAAATAGGGGTATGTTCTACCAAAGCCTTCACAACGCAACTGGTTGCATTGTTTTTGCTTGCTTTATGTTTAGGTAAACGTCGTGGTTTAGATTTGGCACGTGAAAGAACGCTGATAGAACAATTATTAGCGCTACCAGACATCATCGAAGGGTATTTTACCGCCGAAAAAACTTCCGAGAAAGCGGTTCAAAACCTAGCCAAATTATTTGCTAATAAATCCCACGCCATATTCTTAGGCAGAGGCGCTCAGTACCCTATTGCTTTAGAAGGCGCTTTAAAGCTTAAAGAAATTTCTTATATTCATGCAGAAGCTTATCCAGCTGGCGAGTTAAAACATGGACCATTGGCATTGGTGGATAAAAAAATGCCTGTTATTGTGGTAGCACCCAATGATCATTTACTCGAAAAAATAAAATCCAATATTCAAGAAGTACATGCTAGGGGCGGTGAGTTAATTGTCTTTACGCCAAAATCCACCGGCATCACTACAAGCCAAGGTATTCATGTGGTGGAAATTCCTGAAGTTCCAGAACTCTTTGCCCCCATTGTGTATACCATACCTTTACAATTATTAGCGTATTACGTTGCTGTCTTAAAGGGCACCGATGTTGATCAACCTCGAAACTTAGCTAAATCCGTCACGGTAGAATAGGAAAGCCTTCTCCAGCAACGGGAGAGGGTAATTCCCGTGAAAAAAAAACCTGTATTTCAACCAAAAACAATCTAAAGTAACCTTGTATTTCGACCAAAAATAATCTAAAGTAACCTTGTATTTTGACCAAATATTATGGGGACAACCTTGTATTTTAACCATTTATTGAATAAATATGTATAGATTCATAGACTTACATTTAAAGCGCTGGGCGCAGTCACCGCATAGAAAGCCGTTGTTGCTTCGAGGCGCTAGACAAGTTGGAAAAACCTTTGCGGTTAGAAAACTATCTGAGTCTTTTGAGACATTTATAGAAATTAATTTTGAAAAGAAACCACAGTTAAAAGAAATCTTTGAAAAAGATCTAGATCCTAAACGTTTGATTCGAATTTTAGCTTTAGAATACGAGAAAGAAATAGTACCTGGCAAAACACTTTTATTTTTTGATGAAGTGCAAGAAGCGCCCAGAGCGTTAATAGCACTTCGCTATTTCTATGAGGAAATGCCAGAAATGCATGTACTAGCAGCGGGTTCATTGTTAAGCCTTGCGATATCGGAGGTTGGGGTGCCTGTCGGTAGAATATCGTTTTTTTATATTTATCCAATGTCATGGTTAGAGTTTTTAAAAGCAAAAAACCATCATAAAATTGTGGATGAAATTTTACGTTCCAGTCCTGATAGCCCTATTAGTGATGTTATTCATCAAAAGATTTTGGAATTGCTAACCGAATATTTTGTGATTGGGGGGATGCCTGCTGTTGTACAAGCTTGGATCAACAACAGAGATCCCAACGAATGTTTGCAGATGCATCAGTCTATCCTAAGTACCTATAGGCGCGATTTCCCAAAATATTCAAAAAAACTTCAAGTTAAATATGTGGAAACCATTTTTTCTCAAATACCCTTGCAATTAAGTCAAAAATTTAAATTTAGCCAAATCCCAGGAGAATATCGAAAACGAGAACTGGTTCCAGCCTTAGAACTTCTTAGTGATGCACATATTGCCCATTGTATTTATCATTCAGATGCACAGGGATTACCCCTGCGCGCACAAGTTAATTTAGATAAATTTAAAGCAATCCTACTTGATATTGGATTAACACAAGCCTTACTTGGAGTAAAAGTTTCCGATTGGCTACTCCATCCAGAACAAAGTTTAATAAATAAAGGTGCTATTGTTGAGGCATTTATTGGACAAGAATTATTAGCCTATTCAAACCCCTTTCAGGATACTGAATTATATTATTGGCACCGTGAAAGCAAAAATAGCACTGCTGAAGTAGATTACCTTATGCAAACAGAAGGTCATATTTTCCCTATTGAAGTAAAAAGCAGTAAAGGAAATACCTTGCGAAGCATTAATTTGTTTTTAGAGAGTCACCCTAAATCAAAACAAGCAGTTCGGTTCTCGACTCATAATTTTTCACAATATAATGATACTACATCGTACCCACTATATGCTGTGGCAAATTTCTTGAGATTTTCATTACTTAAAGAGCAGTAGCCATCACATTAAGACTGCTGCCAGGAGGAATTAAGGTATTTAAGAAATCTGGATCCATGGATAATGCTTTATCTGTGCCCAGTTGATAAAAACGATAACCCGCTTGTTTAATCAATGCTAACAATTTTTCAAGTGATTGGCCACGATCTTGCAACACATAGGGCGCAAGCTCCATAAAAATAATAGGCTTATGGGTTTTTAAAAGATTTAAGCCCCCTTTTAGCACATCACATTCAAAGCCATCTACATCCAGTTTGATAAAATTGACTTTGGGTATATTCTTAGTTTTTACATAAGAATCCAGCGTCATGACCCGACAGCCTTCGGTTGATTTGGGATTTCCAAGATGCTTAGCATGCACCCCTTCTGTTTTTTCCAAAGGCCAACTTGAATAGATCATAGCTTCAGCTTGATTCGTATCGTTATCTGTTAATAACATTTGCTCGGGCATAATTGCCGTAGATAAATTTGGATTCAGTTTAATATTTTCACTTAACTTTGCAAAAGCAAAAGCTGTCGGTTCAAATGCAAATACTTTGCCACTATCTCCCACTTGTTTTGCCAAAGGCAGTGTGTGGGAACCTATGTTAGCGCCAATATCAAGGACAGTATCACCGGGCTTTACAAACGTTTTATAAAGTTGAATGGTAGAATATTCATATATTCCAAGAAAAACTGCGAAATCAATGCCTTCTTTTAAATCTAACTGCCAATTAAACCCTTTGCGATTAACCTTAACGATATCACTCTTTATTCCGGCAACGCGATAACCAAAACGCACCAGTTGCGATAAGATAGAAGCTATTTTGATTTTTAATTTGGTACTTAACATTTATTGAAATTCCTTTAGCATGGTGCATCCTATCAAAGTTAATGCACCTTTAGAAGGCTGGGTTTGCATACAGAGCTTACCAGTGTAACAAGATCTTTGCGGCTTTTCCGGATTGTAGACAATCAAAGGCTTTTTGGAATTCAGTTGCTTTAAAATGATGTGTAATCACCGTGGAAATATCCAACCCCCCTTGTAATAAATCCAACATTTTGTCCCAAGTTTCATACATCTTGCGACCATAGATCCCTTTTAACGTTAAGCCTTTAAATATAATTTTATGACAGTCCACCGCTATATCCTGTTCTGGGATCCCAAGTAATGCTAAAGATCCCCCGTAGTTAAGAGTTTCAAGCAATAAATGTAAAGCTTCTTGCTTCCCAGACATTTCCAGGCCAACGGTAAAAGATCCTAAGCTTTTCAACTCTTTAACAAGATCTGGAAAAGATCTTTCTTGATTATTAATAGCATGTGTTGCGCCCAGTTTAAGTGCTAGATTTAAACGATAATCGTTAGGATCTGTGATCACAATATTTTTAGCACCAATGTGTTTTGCAACAGCCGCCGCCATCATTCCAATGGGTCCTGCTCCTGTAATTAACACATCTTCACCAATCAGATCAAAAGATAAAGCCGTGTGAATGGCATTACCAAGTGGATCTAATAAAGTTGCAACATCATCGGATATCGTATGTGGAATAGGTATAATGTTGCTGGCAGGAATGATCAAATATTCTGCAAATGCGCCATTTTTATGGATCCCGATCCCTTGGGTATTTGGGCATAAGTGCTGTTTGCCTTCGCGACAATTGCGACAATGCAAACAGGCAATATGTCCTTCTCCCGACACTCTATCCCCTATTCTTAAATGGGTTGTGTTTTTACCCAATGCTGAAATTTCTCCCATAAATTCATGGCCTATGGTGAGCGGTATGGGAATAGCGCTTTGTGCCCAAGTGTCCCAACGGTAAATATGGAGATCCGTCCCACAGATAGCAATAGAGTGAACTTTAACCAAAACTTCATGATCTTGAAGAACAGGAATATCCATTTCTTCTATCCAAAGACCTGGAGCAGATTTTAATTTTCGAATGGCTTTCATGAAATAACCTTACATTCTCGACCAACTTTTTCAAAGGCAACTAAGGCTTTATCTAATTGATCTTGAGTATGAGTAGCACACAATTGGATCCGGATCCGCGCTTGATTTTGGGGAACCACAGGGTAGGAAAAACTGACCACATAAATACCCTCTGCTAATAATCTTGCAGCCATTTTTCCTGAAAGAACAGCATCGCCGATTAAAACAGGGATAATAGGATGGGTGCCTGGGATGACATTAAAGCCTAAAGCAGAAAGCCTTGCTCGAAATGTCACCGTATGTTTTGCAAGCGTTTCTCTTAAACTAGGATTTTGAATAATATCTAAGGCCTTTAGGGATCCTGCAGCAATAACAGGCGCTAATGCATTCGAAAATAAATAAGGCCTAGAGCGTTGCCTTAACCAATCAATGATTTCTTGTCTCCCAGAAGTGTATCCCCCTTGGGCACCCCCTAGTGCTTTTCCAAGTGTTCCCGTCATAATATCCACTTTCTCTATCACCCCAAAATATTCTGGAGTGCCGCGACCCGAAGGTCCAATAAATCCCGTGGCATGGGAATCGTCCACCATAATCAAAGCAGAGTAGCGATCCGCAAGTTCACAGATCTTAGGCAGATTGGCAAATGTGCCTTCCATCGAAAAAACCCCATCTGTAACAATTAATCGAAATCGGCTTTCCTGGCATTTCTTTAATTGCTCTTCCAGATCCTGCATATCGTTGTGGCTATAACGGTACCGCTTTGCTTTACACAGCTTGATCCCGTCTATAATACTCGCGTGATTTAACGCATCGCTAATCACCGCATCTTCCTCTCCCAACAAAGCTTCGAATAACCCTGTGTTTGCATCAAAGCAGGAGGAGTAGAGTAGCGTATCTTCGGTTTGTAAAAATTGGCTAATTTTATGTTCTAAGTGTTTATGGATGGATTGTGTGCCTGAGATAAATCGGACTGAAGACATCCCAAAACCGCAATCATCTAGGGATTTTTTTGCAACCTCGATAATCTCGGGGTGGTTCGAAAGCCCTAGATAATTATTAGAGCAAAAATTGATAGCTTCAATTCCTTCTGCTGTTTCGATCAGGGTTTGTTGTGGGCTATCGATAATATATTCTTTTTTATATAATCCATTATCTTTTAGAGAGTTAAGGGAATTTTTTAAAAAATTCTGAAACCGTTTGTCCATGTTATCGACAATCCATCCTGGAGAGGGCATTATCTGATATTATAGGTAAGCATTGATATTCTTGCGAGGTGATGGATCATGTGTGGTCGCTATTCTTTAACCGCTACCAGCGAGGCGTTGAGCCAGCATTTTCAATTAAAAAAAGGAATGGTTATGGTGCCACGATATAATGTTGCACCTACACAGATCGCACCTATTGTGAAAACAAGAGGACAAATTGATTTTTTACAGTGGGGACTAGTACCAACCTGGATGGCTGAAAAAACAGAAAATGGATTTATCAATGCAAGATCAGAAACGGTTAGCCAGAAACCTTCATTTCGATCAGCTTTTAAAAAGCGACGTTGCTTAGTCATTGCAAGTGGTTATTATGAATGGAAATTAATTGGAAAAACCAAACAACCTTATTATATTCACCCTAAAGACGGTTTACCTTTTGCATTTGCAGGCCTTTGGGAAGACGAAACTTTTACTATTTTAACAAAAGCCGCAGATCAAAATTTGTTGGAGATACACCAAAGAATGCCTATTATTCTTCCCCCTACATCTTATCAAACATGGTTAAACCCTACAGCTTCTCTTAATAAAGATATTGAACTACTCCTGCTTTCTAATGAAGCGACAACTTTTGAATTTTATCCGGTAACACCTCAAGTAAATAATCCACGCTTTGAAGATCCCCAATGTATCGTTTCATTGCTTTCATAAAAAAAACTTGATTTGCTTGAAATTGATTGTCATAATCGCCAACTGTTTCCTATATAATTTAAACCGGAGTAAAAGTCATGGCAATTAAAAAGTCAAAGAAAACGGCTAATCAGAAACAGACCGTCGGGAAAGAAAAGCAAACAAGGATCGAAATTTTACGTTCGATTTCAGATAACACAGGACTTGCAAAAGTTCAAGTGGAAACCGTTTTTTCCGCATTAACTGAAATTTTGTATTCACATATGCGTAAACGCGGCTCCGGCGAGTTTACCATTCCTATGGTTGGCATTAAAATTCGTCGAGTGAAGAAAAAAGCCACCAAAGCACGGAAGATGTTAAGCCCCTTAACAGGACAAGAAGTAACGATAGCAGGCAAGCCTGCGCGTTTAGCGGTTAAATTGGCTGCATTAAAGCCCTTAAAATTAGCTGTACAAGAATAAGCTTAATTAATCCCCCCTTTTGTTGTTAACGGAAGGGGGATTATCTACTCTTTAATTGGTTTTTAAAATACTATCATCTAACCAAGAGTCCTTCATGCTGTAGCAGCCAGATTTTACGATCTAACCCGCCACCATATCCTGTTAAACTGCCGTTAGAACCAATAACACGATGGCAAGGAATGATAATACAAATTGGGTTTTGCCCCATAATTCTGCCAATTGCACGGGATCCGTTTGGGGATCCACTTTGGTTGGCGATCTCGCCGTAAGATTGTGTTTTTCCAACCGGGATCTTTAATAATTTTTCCCATGCCTTGTTGGCAAGTTGAGAACCCCGTAGGTCAAACAGTGGAGATTCAAGGGAATTGAATTTCCCCGCAAAGTAATCCTTAAGCCAAACTTTCGTATGATCCATGGTTTTTTTAAAAGCCATTCCATATTTTGGATTTGGAAAATTTTTGATTAAATATGTATGATTAAAAAGCTGCTCTTCCTGAAATGTCAGAACACAAAGACCCTGCTCTCCCGCTATGGCTGTCATGGTGCCTAGGGGCGTTGGGATAGAAGCCTTAGATAAATGAGTTAATTTCATCTGTTCAGTTTATCTATTTCAAAAATGATTTACAATCTACGCTTTTTAGTGGGTTGGATCTAGCTACTGATTTAAATTCTACTTTTAATATAGAAAAATGAATATTGAGTTTGATATAATCATATTGAATAAAGAGAGTTTTGATCAATAAAAATTTCTTGGAGATGCGTTTAAAATACAAAGCAGCCATTTAATTTTAGATGAGGCCACCAGCGCACTTGATTCTGTCACAGAATCTTTAATCTAAGAGTCTTTACACTATGCGATGCAGAACAAAAAAAGGTGAAATTTTCAGAATTTATCGACCATGCAAGGAGGACAATTAATGGTGAAACCTGCTGCAGCCCAAGATACCTAATGCCGCCGTATGAACTATATTAATAAACAGCCATCAGGGATTTAATTTTGAACTTGAGTGCACTTATTTTGCCTAACAATATGATAAAGTAGGTGTTAATTTTGTGGGGCGCCAAATGACAAGTAGAATTCCTAGAAACCCAAGCCAAAATCAAGACAAAGGCATAACGCCTTCCTCTGGGTTTATGTTAGATCTTGAAAAACAAAAAAGAGAAGATGAACTGAATATTATTACCACAGTTGAAAGACAAGTCCAAGGCGTGCTGGGCGAGATCCAATATATTGCAGAGCTCTTAGAAACCAATAAAACTGTTGCCCCCGTTGAAGATATCCATGCAAAAATTCGAGCTGCCTACCAAAAAATTAAGGCTTATTCGAATTCTGATATTACTCCAGAACAAATGATGGAATTAGAAAACAAACAACGATCTTCATCCGGGATATCCGTCGAACAAAATCCTTTGATTAAAGAAATGGGGGGAATGCCGCTTGAAGTGATTTCGGCAGAGTGGCGCGATCACATTGAAGGCGCCGTATTGGATAAATCTGAACTAGAAAACATTGTCAATAAAAAACTTAAAGACCGCGCCGAATTGGCTAATAAATTAAAATTGCAGCATAAATTAAAAGCGCAACCTGGAATGAAAAGAGGTCAGGAATTAACACCCAAGTTTGAAAAACTAAAAGCCACTTTAAAATATATTATGAAAGAGATGCCAGAGCCACCCAGGCCTTCCCCAAGCCCAAGACAAAATATCACCCCCCCAAGGCCCTATTAACATGTCTATTTCACATGAAATTTTATTCGGAACGTTGGAGGGCGTTAAAAAGCTTATCCAAGCTGGTAGTAATGTGAATGAAAAAGACGTTTATGGTTTGACACCGCTTATTGAAGCCACCTTAAAAGAAGATATTAATATTGCAAAGTTGTTATTAGAGCATGGCGCTAAAATTGATCAAGAGGACATCAGCGGACAGACGGCTTTGCAATGGGCAGTGAACCGTCATCATATGCCCTTGTGTGAGTTATACCTAAGCTATAAAGCCGATCCCAATCATTATTCTGCCGATGGGCAACCTATCTTAGTGAACCCGTTGTTACGAGACCAACAGGACCTTATCCAAAAGTTAAAGTCAAGTGGCGCAGATCCTGAGTTTGCGCTCGATTTTATCAATGCAAAGTTGATTGGACATCGCTTTGAACTAACCGGAAAAGCCCGGATATTAAATCCAAAGAAACGCTTTATAGAGCTTGGGTTTGAAGGATTTTACTTGGAGTTTACGATTGGGATCATCATGCGGTCTCTTGCTAAATTTATGCAAGAATCAGGTGGAAAACAGTTTGCTGCGTATGTAACCGTTGTTCATAAAATAATTCGTATGTTAAAAGCTGCCTCTGAAATAGTTCAATATAAATACGCAACTGAAAGTCAAAAATCAAATTCCGCTTTAATACGCAAAGTGCTAGATGATGAGTTGGTAGTGATCCCTGTCTCTTACGAAGGCCATGCCATTACTTTTGTTAAATATGGAAATTTACTAGCAAAATGTGACCGCGGCGTAAAACATATTGTAGACACTGTTATTATTTATGAAGTTGGTAAGAAGATAGCCTTGAATCCTGATTTTTTAAAAGATTTGATGTACAATAACAAATCAGATGAATACATTAACACCGAGGTCAAAAAAATATTGGATCTCAAACCCTTTGCTACCCTCCCCGCTCGCTATCAATTAAGCGGGAACTGCTCTTGGGCCAATGTGGAAGCCAGTGTGCCAGCCATGATGTTTATGGTGATGTTTAGGGGAAATAGCGAGAGCCGCGGCGAAATTGCAGCTTTAAAAAAATCGATTATGAATTTTTACGACTCTTGGGTAGAGTGGGATAAGGATAGGATTTTAAACGAATGCATTGCCTCATTTTACAAAACAACCCGGTCCAAAAGAACTGCAAAAGGTTCGATGTTAGCAGCCATTTTATTTCAAAGATGTAAAGGAACACACAAAAAAGAACTGGAAAGGGCTAAAAAAATTCTAGCCGTATTAACCCTTGCAGAATACAATTTTATTTTAAGAACCTACATAAAGGTGTACTATACTAAAATGGCTGGGAAGCTGGGGGAAGACTTTATCGATCTATTAAAGATGTGTGGGGTGGATCCTTCCACTTTAGCTTTGCGTCAATTACGGTAATTTAAGTAACAGCAGCAAGGAGATTTTATGTCAATTGCTTATTGGTGTTTATTATTAGCTATGATTTTCCCCTATGTTTTTTGTGTTCTGGCTAAATCAGTTCCCAGATTTGATCATAATAATCCCCGGGAAAATTTGGAACGTCTAAAAGGGTGGAGAAAACGTGCAAACTGGGTACAACTAAATAGCTTTGAAATATTACCAAGTTTTGCAGCAGCCGTCATTATCGCTCATCAATATGTCGCTTTTCACCCCATACTGGATCTTTTGGCTATTGGTTTTATCTTAATGAGGATCTTATATGCCATTTGTTATATTGCTGATAAAGCACTATTAAGAACCGTTTGCTGGGTATTAAGCTTTGGCTTCGTTCTGGTTATATTCTTGTTTTCAACGATGCATTATTCAAATTACGGCATGGGCTTCTCTAACAAAGGTAAACAGAGTGAGTTCTGCCATGATGGTATGTCAAAACAGGATGGAAAATCTAAATATAAGAAAAACAGGGGAATGCATAGACAAGGTGAGCACGGTAAAGATATGCCTAACCATGGAGAACCTGGAAAAATGATTCCTAATCATGGAGAACAAGTTAAGCCAATGCCAAGTCCTGGAGCGACAAATCATGGAGTTGTTAACCCTGGGGCTCAAGGAGCTGCTTATCACGGAGCACCCCATGAAGCTGCAAATCCCAGCAACCCAAACCACACAAGGGATCAAAGACACCCAAAAGCAGCTAATCAAAATCCAGAAACGGCTAATCAACAGAGTCGGTAGAGATTACCCCTCACCCGCCCTACGGGCACCCTCTCCCGTGAACGGGAGAGGGGTTTTGAATACCTTGTAGGATTGAACTAGGGTCAAAAAACTTCCGGGTTAGCCACAAAATGCGCTTTTTTACCCTGAATAATAGCAATAGCATTTTCTGCCGCCATCACTGCCATCTTAGTTCTGGCTTCGACTGTTGCGCTACCAATATGGGGCAAAACGACAATATTATCTAAATCAATTAGCCCAGGCGTTAGTTTGGGTTCATGTTCAAATACATCTAACCCTGCCCCCGCAATTTGTCGCGTTTTTAAGGCTTGAAGTAAATCAATTTCATTAACGACAGAGCCCCGAGTCGTATTAATCAGATACGCTGTTTTTTTCATTAAGGAAAATTGTTTTGCGGCAATAAGATGTGTGGTGTCCGACGTTAACGGCATATGTAATGAAATAATATCGGATTTTATTAGCACTTCTTCAAGGGACAGAAAATCAAAATTTGGTAGTTTTTTATCCGTCCTAGAGTGATAGACAATACTCATTCCAAAACCCAAGGCGCGTTTAGCAACCGCTTGACCAATTCTACCCATACCTATTATTCCAAGGGTTTTTCCAGTTAATTCGGTACCCAGAAATAGATCTGGAGCCCAACCTGTAAACAAACCTGTACGGGTAAATTTGTCGGCTTCGATAATTCTTCTCGTTATTGCTAAGATCAGAGCAAAAGTAAGATCTGCTGTCGCTTCTGTCAAAACACCCGGCGTGGTACAAACCGGGATTTTTTGTTTGGTAGCCTCTTCAACATCAATATTGTTAAATCCCACAGCATAATTAGAGATTACTTTTAATTGTTTTCCTGCTTGTATAACCGATTTGTCTATGGTGTCGGTAAGCAAACAAAGCAAAGCATCTTTATCTTTAACATTGGCAATGATTTCGGACTTTTCTAAAACCCGGTCTTCTGAATTGATAAATAGTTCAAAATGCTGTTTTAAAAAATTCATGCAAAATTCTGGCAGCATTCTGGTTACGAAAATTTTGGGTTTCATTTTTTGATCCTTAAAGAAACTATTCGCGCAATATTATAAGCCGTCTCACTTAATAACGGTTTTGCTAGCCTAAAACAATCACTATTAGATAAAGGGCCACTCGCAAAACTAAAGACTGCCTCTATTCCATGATTGTACACCTCTTGATATCCTTTCCCAAGTCTGGCTGCTATTCCAATAACAGGAATATGATATTTTTTTGCTAGCCAGGCAACAGCTACCGGGGTTTTTCCAAAAATGCTTTGATGATCGATTTTTCCTTCCGCCGTAAAAACCAAGTCTGCTCCTTGAAGTTTTTTTTCTAAATCGACTTCTTGGATCATAAAAGCGGCACCTGATGTTAACTCTGCATTTAGAAATGCAAATAATCCAGCCGCCAAACCGCCCGCAGCCCCCCATGAGCCAAAAAACCGATGTCTTTTTGGATTTCCAAAAACACGATCTTCGAAAAATGTTCAAGATTTTTTAAGATCTGTTCTGTTTCCTTAAGGATCGCACCCTTTTGAGAGGCATATAATACAGCCCCCTTTGGACCCAGTAAGGGATTGTTTATATCACAGGCTAGTATAAATTTTGCAGCATGTAGCCTAGGATCTAATTTTGATATATCAATTTTAGCTAGACTTTGTAGCCCTCTTGCAGTGTATTCTATATCTTGATTTTGATTGTCTTTAAATTGGACACCGAGCGCTGCCAAAGCCCCTACCCCTGCGTCACAAGTGGCACTCCCCCCAAGACCAATGATAAAGTGGCGACATCCTTGATCTAAAGCATGAAGGATCAACTCACCAACACCATAAGTGCTGGTTTTCATTGGGTTTCGTTGCTTAAGAGGGATCAAATTAAGTCCAGAGACTTTTGCCACTTCAATAACAGCAATAGGGTTTTGCTCCGAACCTATTTTTATCCCAAAGGGCGCTTTAATTTTTGCGCCCAAGAGATCAGATACTTCTGTCATATGAAGGTGAATTCGATTACTGGCGACAAGGGAGTCTAACATCCCATCGCCCCCATCGGCCATGGGAACAGAAATAACATGAGCTTCTGGCAACGCCCGTAAACATCCTGTTGCTATCGCTTCTGCAACTAAAGTCGCATTTAAAGATCCTTTAAAACTGCCTGGCGCAATAACAATATTCATAAAAATTCAGAACAAATGTTTTTGTTGCATCATAAATTGTTTAAATCCGTTTTCATCTTGCGCTGCTTTTGTTAATCGCGCAATACCTTCTTCAAGCAAGGTGATGTCCGAAGCATAAGAAATCCGAATGTAGTGTTGATTTTCAGATCCTATTTTTCCGAATGAACGTCTATCCATGACAGCCACATAATGATGGAATAGCGCAAACATTTGAAATAGCGTCGAGGGACTGGTTTGGCTTTGAATACTGGGATCTAGATTTTGATAGGCATCCAAAACACCCAAACGTTCACATAAGCCTTGGATATTCGGAAATACATAAAAGGCACCGTTTGGCAGATTACAGGTAACACCGGGTATTTTGTTTAGAGCAGCTACGATGTAATCTCTTCTTTTTTGAAAAGTGGCTACCATCTTTAGAACAGTTGTTTCGGCTTCAGGATGAGATAGAGCGACTCTAGCGGCTTCTTGATGATAAGGTGCAATACATGAGAAATAATTAATATTCAAATCTTTAACAATATCCGCTTCTTCTACGGAAGGAAAAATTGCATACCCAACCCTTCCGCCTGTCCAGGCATAAGACTTAGAAAATCCACTGCTAATAATGGTTCGCTTTTCCATGTCGGGTATTGAAGCAATGGAATGGTGTACTTGATCCTCAAAAATAATTCTCTCGTAGACTTCATCAGAGTATACTCTCACTTCTTTATGACATTTTGATAAAATTATATCCGCCATTTTTTCTAACTCTTGCTTATTAGCTATATTTCCGGTGGGATTGGCAGGATAGTTTAAAAAAATCATTTTGGTTTTTGGGGTAATTAGTTCAGATAAATGATCTGCCGTTAGGGTAAAATTGTTCTCTAAGGTAAGATGTGCAGGAACAGGATCCCCCCCCCAATAGCGGATAAAAGATTCAAAAATGGGAAAGCCCGGACTGGGGTAGATAATATCATCCCCTGGGTTACAATAAACTTGTTGGCTAAACCCAATACCCGGTTTTGCCCCTGGAAACACCACAATTTGTTCTGGTGAAACATTTAAGTTTCGGCTTCGAAGAATTTGCTCTGCAATAGCTACTCTTAAACCTAAAATCCCTTTGGGATCACAATAATGCGTATTGTTTAGATCTAACTGGCGTTTGATTTCTTCCTTAACTACTTCTGGAACTGTAAAATCAGGCTCACCCAAATTTAACTTAATAACAATATGGCCATTGGATTCTACCTGCTTAATATGGGGTACGATTTTAAAAGCATTTTCGGTATCGATCGAAAAAATTCTTTTGGCGTACAGATCCATTTTGCAAATACTCTCCTTTAAATAAAGTTTAGTATTAGGGTTATGCTATCGATACAGTACATATATACAGACATTTTTGCATCAGAAGTTGTTACAATGCCTAATTTATGGAAATACCCATGCAGAATGAGATCGATGTCCTGAACCCTGCGCAACAACAGGCCGTCATGGCACCTTATGGCAACTTATTGATATTGGCAGGGGCAGGGAGTGGTAAAACACGGGTATTAGTACATCGTATTGCCTGGTTGATCAGCCAACAAGGTGTTCCGGCAAGTAGTGTTCTAGCAGTGACCTTCACTAATAAAGCAGCGGGTGAGATGCGCAGTCGTTTAGGAACGATGCTAGGTGGACAAATTCATGGAATGTGGGTGGGTACTTTCCATGGTCTTGCCCATAAGATGTTACGGTTGCATTGGCAAGAGGCACGATTACCCCAAAGCTTTCAGGTGATTGATGGAGATGATCAGTTACAGCTTATTCGGCGAATTTTTAAAACCCTTACCATCAATGAAGATCGCTTTGAACCCAAAAAAGTGCAAACTTTTATTAACCGAAAAAAGGATGATGGCTTAAGATCAAACCATTTACCTCCTGTAGAAAGCCCATATGATCAGGTATATCAAGAAGTGTATCGACACTATGAGCGGATTTGTACGGAAAGCGGACTGGTAGACTTTGCAGAGCTGTTGCTGGGATCGTATGAATTATTAAAAAGCAATTCAGAATTACTGTTGCATTATCAATCGCGTTTTATGCACATTTTGGTGGATGAATTTCAAGATACCAATGCTATTCAATACCAATGGTTATGGTTGTTGGCTGGGAAATCTAAATCCGTAACCGTGGTTGGCGACGATGATCAATCTATTTATGGTTGGCGTGGCGCAAAGATAGAAAATATTCGTCGTTTTGAACGAGAGTTCAAAGATACACTATTGATTAGATTAGAGCAAAATTATCGCTCTACCAGCACCATTTTGGCTGCAGCGAATGCTCTTATTTCAAACAATGGGAGTCGGCTTGGAAAAACATTATGGACGGATGGGGAAGCAGGCGATCCCATTATTGTGTACGCAGGGTTTAATGAAGAAGATGAAGCTTTATATGTGGTTCGAGAAATTCGCGCCTGGATCAAAGAAGGGGGCAATTTAAATGAGGTAGGGGTGTTATATCGCTCTAATGCACAATCACGGGTCTTAGAAGAAGCCTTTGTTAGAGCCGGGATCCCATATAGTATCTATGGGGGCTTGCGATTTTTTGAACGGGCTGAAATCAAAGATGCTTTAGCCTATTTAAGATTAGTCGTGAATATTAACGACAACCCTTCATTCGAGCGAGTGCTTAATGTGCCACCACGAGGGATCGGGGATCGCAGCCTTCAAAAACTAAGAGACCTCATGGAAGAACATCAATGCAGCTTTTCCGAAGCCGCAGAGAAAGCACTAGAGAAAAATCTCTTCTCTGGAAAGATCCATGCTAGCCTTAAAAACTTTATGGAGTTGGTGTTAAATTTACAATCTTTGGTTGCAGGAGGTTCTCTAACCCAATTAATACACGCCGCTATACACGACAGCGGTTTATTGCAGTTCTTTAAAGAACAACAAGGTGAAAAAGCCTTAAATCGCGCTGAAAACTTAGAGGAATTGTTAAATGCCGCAAGTGACTTTGATGCCGAGTATGCTATAGAAGACAATCAGTCGCCTTTGGCAGCATTTTTAGCATACACCGCTTTGGAAGCGGGAGATCGTAAAAATAACGAGCATGAAGCAACTGTACAATTGATGACTCTGCATTCTGCTAAGGGGCTTGAATATTTGCATGTCTTTATTTGTGGTTTAGAAGATGGACTGTTTCCACACCATTTTTCAATGGATAATCCAGCGGCATTAGAAGAAGAGCGGCGCTTATGTTATGTGGGTGTCACCCGAGCACGGCAAAAACTCTATTTAACCTATGCGGAAAAACGCAGAATTTTTGGTCGAGACGAGGAGCGTCGCGCCTCGAGGTTTTTAAGAGAGATCCCAGAACACCTTATCCAAGAAACTAGCAGGAAAGTTAACGTACGCATACCGGCTATGAATACGGTAACAGACAGGGACGACTTTAATCAGGATCTAGGCTTTGGCTTTGGGCGACGGGTTATTCATCCCAAATTTGGGGAAGGGACAGTGATTGACCAGGAAGGGGCGGGAGAACGCACTCGATTACACGTGCGATTTGATCTGTATGGCAGCAAGTGGTTAGCATTAGCGTATGCTAAATTAGAATCTATTTAAGTTTGCCAGCATGTCGTCACAAAATACAGCCGAATCTTACATAAGCATTTGATTCTAAAAGAAAAAGTATAAATTAACCCCAAGAATGAACAGGGTCCGGTTATCCGCTAAATATCGGATGTTTAAAAAAATATGTTTCGATTAAAATTAACCTGTACACCACAAAGTCTTCAAAAGAGTTCTTTACAATATTAAAAAGGAACTTATATATGAATAGTTATAAAGTCATTGGCTGTTATGTAATATTGTATTCTTTACTTTTCCTGATGCTATACTGGGTTTATTAAAAACGGGGGCATTCAGCAAATTAAACTATGTTTGTTTCCAATTTTCAGTCAACAGTTTTATAAATTCATCGGCAGGAATAGGCTTGCTAAATAAATATCCTTGGATCAGATCACACCCTTCCTTTTTTAGAAATTCAAACTGCTCTTCTGTTTCAACACCCTCTGCAATAATCTTAATTCCCAATTGTTTTGCCATGGAAATAATGGTAATGATTACAGCGCTATCGTCTAATTCTTTAGATTTGTTTTTAATGTTTTTAACAAATGATTGATCTATTTTTAAGGCATTAATGGGAAATTTTCATAATTGACTTAACGAAGAATATCCCGTACCGAAATCGTCTAGTGAAATGGGTATCCCCATAGATTTTAAAACCCTCAGCATTAAAAGAGATTTTTCCACATTTTCCATAACCATGCTTTCTGTTATCTCAAGCTCTAAAAATTCCGGTGCTAATTTGGTGTCCCAAAGAGTTACAGCCACTTTTTCGGCAATGTCGCCCGTTTTAAATTGATAAGCGGAAAGATTAACAGCTATCGAGAACCCGTTGAATCCTTGTTCATGCCATTTTTTGGCTTGAACACAAGCCTCGGATAATACCCAGTTTCCAATCGAAACAATAAGGCCTGTTTGTTCGGCGAGCGGAATAAATTGTGCGGGGGAAACTTTTCCTAAAACGGGGTTATTCCATTGCAACAATGCTTCTGCACCTACAATTTTTCGCGTTTCAGCATTAACTTTCGGCTGATAACATACTACCAATTCTTTGTTTTCTATCGCTTTTCTCAAATGTTCCACAATCGTATTATCTTTGGAAAGCTTGAGATTTAAGTCTTCAGTATAAAAACTATAAGAATTGTTTCCAAGCTTTTTGGCTTGGTATCTTGCCATTCCTGCATTTTTTAACAATCGATCTACATTATTGCCATCGTCTGGAAAAATACTAATGCCCACAGAGGCAGTAGTTGAAACCTCATGTCCAAGCAATCTCGGTTATTATTTACTGTTTGAAGAAGTCGTTTAGCGGTTTCCTTTAACAGTGCGTCTCCAACCGCATATCCTAAAGAGTCTTTAATCCCTCGAAAATTATCAACATCTAAAAAGAGAAGGGCAATCTTCTTACGATCAAGACCCGCTTTCGCAAGGGTTTTTTTAAAATTCTCAAAAAAAACACTTCGATTGGGTAATCCCGTTAAAGGATCTCTGTCACTAAAATTAACCACTTTGTCGACAGTGCACTTCAACGTGTGTAAAGTTTTAAATAAGGCATAGCAAATAAAGACCAGGGCTGAAATTAATGTTAGAACAATTATTTCAAGTCCTGAAAGCCAATACAATAAGTAGTTTAAGTTGTTCATTAGTGTCAAATTACTGTCAGTTTTCCAAAAAGTATGTAAAATAACTACTTTATAAGTATAGGATACCAGGGCATAATGGGGCTTTATAAAGCAACTCTTTTAGCAGAGGTTTATGGCAACAATCCCGAATGATCCTTTTATATTAGTGGATGGTTCCTCGTATTTATTTCGGGCATATCATGCACTTCCCCCTCTCACAACCTCTAAAGGCCAACCTACGGGCGCCATTGTTGGGGTGGTCAATATGCTGCGAAAGCTGATCCACGACTATCAGCCCACCAAGATGGCCGTGGTGTTTGATAGTAAAGAAAAGAATTTCAGGCACGAACGCTACGAGCCTTATAAGGCAAACCGCATGGTGATGCCAGATGAACTACAGCAACAAATACTCCCATTACACGCCATCATTCAAGCCATGGGATTGCCGCTTATTGTGATGCCAGGGATCGAAGCCGATGATATTATTGGAACTTTAGCCCTTAAAGCAAAACAGGATGGGCTTTTCACGCTAATTTCTACGGGAGATAAAGATTTTGCGCAATTAGTAGATGACCGCATTTTTTTGATTAATACTATGTCGCAAGAAATTTATGATCGCGAAAAAGTAATCCGGAAATTTGAAGTGCCACCTGAGAAAATAGTGGACTATCTCACGTTAATTGGAGACACCGTGGATAATATCCCCGGCGTGCCTAAAGTGGGTCCAAAGACAGCCGTAAAATGGTTGGAAACGTATGGGAACTTACCAGAAATTATTGCACACGCCGATCAGATCCCGGGGAAGGTTGGCGAAAACCTTCGCGATTCTTTAGATAAATTACCGTTGTTCGAAGAGCTAGTCACTATACAATTGAATGTTCCCATGGAATGGAAACCAAAAAGCTTACTCATAGAGCCCTCCAATAAAGAAGATTTGCGATCTCTTTATACAGAATTAGAATTTAAAAATTTCCTAAGAGAGTTAGAAGCGGGCTCAAAAAAAGAAGAAATTAAAAGTCCCAAAGTTGAAACACCCAAGATCCTTACCAATCCAGAAACCCAAAAAAAGTATGAAACCATATTAACTGAATTAGAATTTACAAATTGGTTAACACGTTTGAAAAAAGCAGAATTATTTGCCTTTGATACTGAAACGACTAGTTTAGATTATATGCTAGCAGAAATAGTAGGCGTATCATTTTCCGTAACACCCAATCACGCTGCTTATGTACCCCTTGCACATGATTATATGGATGCCCCACCACAATTATCTAGGGAATGGGTATTAAATCAATTAAAACCTTTACTAGAAAGCAAAAAACACTTTAAAGTTGGCCATAATTTAAAATATGATAAAGAGGTTTTAGAAAATCATGGAATTGTCCTGAAAGGTATTCATTTTGACACCATGCTGGAATCCTACGTGTTAGACAGCAGTGGCAATCGTCATGATATGGATACGTTGGCAAAACGCTATTTGCAATATCAGCCGGTGACCTTTGAAGAGATCGCCGGAAAAGGCGTTAAACAATTAACGTTTAACCAAATCCCTTTAGAGCAAGCTGCTTTTTATGCGGCTGAAGATGCGGATGTGACTTTGCAATTGCATCTTGCCCTTTGGCCTGCATTATGCGAACTTGAAAAACAAAGAGAGGTTTTTGAAACAATTGAAATGCCACTTGTTTCCGTTTTAGCACGGATGGAATCCGGCGGGGTTTTAATTGACCCTGAGTGCTTACGGCAACAAAGCCTTGAACTTGGTGCTCGTTTATCGGAATTGGAAACTGATATTCATCAATTAGCAGGGCAAGCTTTTAACATTAATTCTCCCAAACAATTGCAGGAAATATTATATACCCAATTAAAGCTCCCCATCCTTGAAAAAACGCCAACGGGACAGCCTTCTACAGCAGAATCTGTGCTGCAAACTTTAGCGCTTGACTTTCATTTGCCTAAAGTTATCTTAGAATATCGCAGTTTAAGCAAACTAAAATCAACCTATACAGATAAACTTCCAGAGCAAATTAACCCTAATACTGGTAGAGTACATACGAGTTATCATCAGGCTGGAACCCGAACCGGAAGGCTCTCTTCAACCGATCCTAATTTGCAAAATATTCCCATTCGCAGTGTCGAGGGCAGAAAGATCCGCACCGCATTTATTGCACCACCAGGTAAAAAAATTGTTTCTGCCGATTATTCGCAAATCGAATTAAGAATTATGGCACATCTTTCTCAGGATCCTGCGTTGTTGCAGGCTTTTAAAATGGGAAGTGATATTCATAAAAGTACTGCCGCCATGGTATTTGGTATCCCTATAGAACAAATAACCCATGAGCAACGTCAAAGTGCTAAAGCTATTAATTTTGGCTTGATGTATGGGATGTCGGCCTTTGGGTTGGTCAAACAATTGGGTATTAAGCGTGAAGAGGCAGAAGGGTATTTTAAACAATATTTTGCGTGTTTTCCTCGCGTTAAAGCCTTTATGGAAGAAATAGAGAAGCAAGCACTAGAGCAAGGATATGTCGAAAGTGTTTTAGGGAGACGTTTATATTTACCAGATCTAAAATCTCCTATGGCCGGAGTACGACGCGGTGCCCTAAGAGCCGCTATTAATGCCCCCATGCAAGGCACCAATGCAGATATTATTAAAATTTCTATGATTAAATTGGATGAATGGATCAGTAATAACAACTTAGATCTTAGAATGATCATGCAAGTGCACGATGAACTTGTTTTTGAAGTATCCGAAGAAATTTTACCCGAAGCCACTCAAAAGATTAAAGAAATCATGGAATCGGCGCTCGCTTTATCCGTTGAATTAAAAGTCGATGTTGGGATTGGCAATAACTGGGACGAGGCGCATTAACTTAAATGACAAAAATGAAAATTATTTAGATAAAGAATAAAACCAAGCAAAATTCTTGACTAACACTAAAGATCTGACCCCAGCTCCTTTTATCTACCTCTCTCTCTGAATTTCTTTAAGGCTTTGAGTTGCGCCAACGCTTCCATTAATTGAGTTTGAGCCTCCGCATAATCAAAATCTTTGCCATGCCCTAACAGCATTTGCTCGGCCCGTTTTTTGGCTTCTAAAGCATGGGATTCATCTACATCTTTAGCACGAATAGCGGTATCTGCTAACACAGTAGTCACTTTGGGCTGAACTTCTAACATGCCACCCGAAATATAAAACACCTCTTCCTGGCCATTTTGTTTTACCACCCAAACAGAGCCTGGTTTTAAAGACGTTAATAAGGGTGCATGACCATAGAGTACTTCTAAGTCACCCATGACGCCGGTGACAAACAACTTCTGCACCAACCCGGAGAATATGGCAGACTCTGCACAAACAATATCTAAATGAAAACTCATTCCCATAAAAATTCTCTAAACCGTTTTGGCTTTTTCAATAACTTCATCAATAGTACCTACCATATAAAAAGTCTGTTCTGGTAAATGATCATACTCACCCGACACAATACCTTGAAACCCACGAATAGTTTCTTGTAAGGAAACATATTTTCCAGGTGAACTTGTAAACACTTCGGCCACAAAAAAGGGCTGTGATAAGAATTTTTGAATTTTTCGAGCCCTTGCGACTATTCGTTTATCTTCATCGGATAATTCATCCATTCCCAAAATCGCAATAATGTCCTTTAGCTCTTTATAGCGCTGTAATACCCCTTGAACACTTCTAGCAACATCATAATGCTCTTCACCTATGATATTGGGATCTAATTGGCGGCTAGTGGAATCTAAAGGATCGATGGCTGGATAAATACCTAATTCTGCGATTTGTCTGGATAACACAACGGTTGCATCTAAATGCGCAAACGTAGTGGCAGGGGAAGGATCTGTTAGATCATCTGCCGGGACATACACCGCTTGAATAGACGTAATAGAGCCTTTTTTGGTAGAGGTGATCCTTTCCTGTAAAACCCCCATTTCCTGCGCCAATGTAGGTTGATATCCCACTGCAGATGGAATTCGTCCTAATAAAGCAGACACTTCTGTTCCTGCCAGAGTATATCGATAAATATTATCAATAAACAATAAAACATCGCGACCTTCATCACGAAAATTCTCCGCAATGGTTAAGCCTGTTAATGCCACCCGTAAACGATTTCCGGGCGGTTCGTTCATCTGCCCATAAACAAGTGCTACTTTATCTAATACGCTAGATTCTTTCATTTCGTGGTAAAAATCGTTACCTTCTCGAGTACGCTCACCAACCCCTGCAAAAACAGAATAACCACTGTGTTCAATAGCAATATTACGGATAAGCTCCATCATATTCACGGTCTTACCAACACCCGCACCACCAAATAATCCCACTTTACCGCCCTTGGCAAAAGGACACATTAAATCAATCACTTTGATCCCGGTTTCTAATAATTCAGCGTTTGCAGCTTGATCACTATAAGAAGGGGCTGGGCGATGGATCGGTAAGTGTTGCTCTGATCCAATGGGTCCCATTTCATCTATGGGACGCCCTAGGACATCCATAATGCGGCCCAAAGTCTTTTTCCCTACAGGTACTGTAATTGGGGCTCCAGTGCTCTTTACTGCTAAACCGCGACTTAATCCTTCTGAAGAACCCATGGCAATGGTTCTTACCACCCCATCCCCAATTTGTTGTTGTACTTCTAAGGTAAGATCCACATCTGAAACCATCAACGCTTCGTAGACCTTTGGTATTTGCGATCTTGGAAATTCCACATCAACGACTGCGCCCATAATTTGTACAATTGTTCCAGTATCCACACTTGCCCCCTAAACTGCTGCTGCACCTGCCACAATTTCCGATAATTCTCGGGTAATGGCTGCTTGTCTTGCTTTGTTATAAATTAACTGAAGATCCTCTATTAATTCAGCGGCATTGTCGGATGCGCTTTTCATGGCAACCATTCTGGCTGCTTGTTCACATGCCACATTCTCAACTATTCCTTGATATACCAAGGATTCCACATACCGAGTTAGCAATGCCTCTATCAGTTCTTTGGCATCTGGCTCATATAAATAATCCCAAGAAAATTTTCCTTCTTCTAAGGGAGTTTCACTAATAACCGGTAAAATTAATTCCACTTTAGGTTTTTGAACCATGGTGTTCACAAATTCATTATAAACAAGATAAACTTTATCCACTTTCTCTTCTACATACATATCTAGCATGACTTTAACGGTTCCTATGACATCCAAAAGTCCCGGTTTGTTTCCTAAGTTTGAAAGAGAAGACACAACGTTGCCACCCATACGCCTAAAAAAGCTTTCCGCTTTTTTGCCAATACTGCAAATATCGATAGGAATGCTTTGCATATTCCAATTTCGCATGGTTTGCACCGTGGTTTTCAATAAATTAGCATTTAAACCACCGCAAAGACCTCTATCGGTAGAAACCACGATAAACCCAATACGCTTTGTTTCCCGCTCTACCATAAAAGCATGTTTATACTCTAATCGACCTTGCACCAAGTGGCTAATCACATTACGAATTTTTTCCGAATAGGGCCTGGATGCCTGCATGCGATCTTGAGCTTTGCGCATTTTGCTTGCAGCCACCATTTGCATCGCGCGCGTAATTTTTTGAGTACTTTTAATACTTTTTATTTTGGTGCGGATCTCTTTTGCATCCGACATTTAGATCACCCAGGTTTCTTTAAATTGTTCAATCACTTTGTTTAACGCTGTTTCAATTTCAGCATTCAACTCGCATTCGCGATTAATTCGCTGTAACAATGCCGTATTATGTACCCCAAAATGGTGGTGCAGAGCAGTTTCAAATTCGACAATGCGCTTAAGCGGAATATCATCCAAATAACCTTTTTCTGCCGCAAATAATGAAACTGCCATTTCAGCAACCGTTAAAGGCGAAAATTGCTTTTGCTTTAACAGCTCGACCACTCGCTGGCCTCTTTCTAATTGCTTTCGAGTAGCCTCATCAAGATCCGATGCAAATTGCGCAAAAGCTGCAAGTTCTCGATATTGAGCCAGCGCCAAGCGTACACCACCGCCCAACTTTTTAATAATCTTAGTTTGTGCAGCTCCTCCCACACGAGATACAGAAAGTCCTGCATTAATTGCAGGGCGAATGCCGGCATTGAACAAATCTGTTTCCAAATAAATTTGACCATCTGTAATAGAAATTACATTGGTTGGCACAAATGCAGAAACATCTCCCGCTTGGGTTTCAATAATAGGCAATGCTGTAAGGGATCCCGTGCGTCCTTTAACACGACCCCCGGTTTCACGTTCCACATAGGCCTCATTCACGCGTGCTGCTCGCTCTAATAACCGAGAATGTAAATAAAACACATCCCCTGGATACGCTTCACGGCCTGGGGGTCTCCTTAATAATAAAGATACTTGACGATATGCCCAGGCTTGTTTGGTTAAATCGTCATAAATGATCAGCGCATCTTCGCCTTTATCTCGAAAATATTCACCCATAGTGCAACCGGAATAGGGTGCAATATATTGTAACGCAGCAGACTCGGCTGCCGTTGCCGCCACCACAATGGTGTGTTTCATGGCACCATGTTCTTCTAACCGTCGCACCACAGCTGCAACCGAAGAAGCCTTTTGGCCAATAGCGACATAAATACATTTTACGCCGGTGTCTTTTTGATTAATAATGGTATCGATCGCAATGGCTGTTTTACCGGTTTGTCTATCACCAATAATTAGTTCGCGCTGACCTCGCCCCACTGGCACCATAGAATCGATAGCTTTTAAGCCTGTTTGTAAAGGTTGACTGACCGATTTGCGCCATATCACGCCTGGAGCAACTTTCTCAATGGGTGCGGTTTCTGTTGTTTCTAAGGCGCCATTGCCATCAATAGGGCGCCCCAACGCATCTACGACACGGCCTAATAATGCCTCACCCACCGGTACATTTAAGATTTCACCTGTACACCAAACTTTTTGTCCTTCTGCTAACGTTTCAGTGTCCCCTAATACTACCGCGCCCACCGAGTCACGCTCAAGGTTTAAGGCAATCCCAAAGTTTTTACCTTCAAATTCAAGTCTTTCGCCATACTTTGCCGTTTCAAGACCATGGATCCGCACAATACCATCCGAGAGGCTGACAATTCTTCCTTCATTTTTAACAGTCGCAATGGTTTGAAACTTGGCAATTTTTTCTTTGATCAATTCACTAATTTCAGACGGATTTAAACCCATATTCATTCACCCATAGTCTCTTTAAGATTGGTTAAATAGCCTCGAACTGATCCATCTATAACATAATTCCCTGATGTAGCAACATATCCCCCTAGCAAGGATTTATCTACTGCAGGGTGCATGATAACAGTTCGAGACAAATACTGTTCTAACATCTTTTTAAACATTTCCCTTTCAGCTTCATTTAAGGAAATGGCAGTTACAAAATGTACTTCTGCTGTTTTTTCAGCATTAGCCCGCATTTCTTCATATAATTTTCTAATTTCTGGCAAAACTTTTAGGCGGTTTTGCTGCGCTAAAATAGCAATAAAATTGCAGTAATGCTCGTTTTTCTCTACAAAATTTTCAGATATACCCTTAAAAAAATCGACTATAACTGTAACGGGAATACTTCTATCTTTTAACAACTCAACCACGCGAGGATCGTTTGCAATTAATGCCAACACATTTAAAACTGTCGACCATTCTGCAAATGTTGTAGTTTGAGAGGCAAACTCAAATGCCGCTTTGGCGTATGGACGTGCTAAAGTATTTTTTTCTGCCATAGGGTTCTTACTTCTCTTTAGGGATCATCGTGTGTGCACCAGTATTCAATATCGCTTTTTGATCGGCTTCGCTGATTACACGACCCAGTAATTTTTCTGCACTTGCCACAGCAAGCCCCACCACTTCATTTAGCAAATCTTCTCTTGCTTGACGGCGCTGTTGTTCCACTTCTTCATGGCCTAACTCTACAATTTTTTCACGTTCTTTTGTAGCTTCTTCCCTAGCTTGTTCGACAATCAAAGCGGCATTACGCTTGGCTTGCTCAATGGTTTCAACCGCTTTGCTTCTGGCTTCATGTATATGTTGTATGGCATATTTTTGCGCAATTTCTAGCTCTTTATGACCTCTCTCCGCGGCGGAGAGCCCTTCGGCAATTTTTTCTTGGCGCTGCTTTAAAACCTTTTCTAAAAGCGGCCAAACAAAATTCATCGTAAACCATACGAATAAGCCAAAAGTGATCATTTGCCCAATGAGCGTTGCATTAATATCCACAGATCAGTACCCTTTTAATGACAACTACTAGCCTTTTAATAATCCTAAGAGCTGCGTCAAAAACGGATTGGCAAAAGTAAAAAACAATGCCACCCCAACCCCAATCATGGTTACCGCATCTAATAAGCCTGCGATAATAAACATCTTCACTTGCAATTGCCCCATCATTTCAGGTTGCCTGGCTGCCCCTTCAAGAAACTTGCCGCCCAATAAAGCAAAACCAATTGCAGTACTAAATGCACCCACCGAAATAAGAATTGCAACCGCTATGGTAGTGACACTTTGTAGATTCGCAACCAGTGCGAGTCCTTCCATCGAAATTTCCATCTATTTCTCCTAACTTTTATTAATTAATCAACTAACTCTGTCAAACCTAATGCTCTTCATGCGCCAAACTCAAGTACACGATCGTTAACATCATAAAGATAAAAGCTTGAATCGTTATTACTAAAATATGAAAAATGGCCCAAGGTAAGCCTAATACACATTGTCCATATCCAAGTAATGCAATCAAAATAAATATTAACTCGCCCGCATAAAGATTTCCAAACAATCGTAACCCGAGTGAAACAGGCTTTGCCAACTCTTCTACCACTTTTAACATCACATTGGCTGGAAATAAAAAAGGACCAAAGGGCTTACACAGTATCTCCTTTAGAAATCCTTTAAATCCTTTTATTTTAATACTGTAGAATATAATCAATAAAAAAACAGAAATAGACATGCCAAGCGTTAGATTAGGATCCGTGGTAGGGACTGCTTTAAAGTGCGATGCGCCTAATGCACCTGCCAATTTTGGGATCACATCTACTGGGACAAGATCCATCAAATTCATCAGAAATACCCAAACAAAGATCGTTAATGCCAAAGGCGCAATTAATGGACTATAGCCATGAAAAGTTTCTTTAACTTGGCTATTTACAAAATCATAGAGCATTTCTACAAAATTCTGCAGCTTGCCTGGGGTATCGACCACAGCTCGCTTTGCGACATATCTAAAAAGAAAGAGAAAGGTAAGGCCTAAGATCCAGGAAACGATTAAGGTATCGAGATAAAAAGTCCCAAGACTGGTTTTTAATTCCCAATGCTGCAAATGGTGTTGAATATAGCCAGAAGCATCTAAAGCCTCTGTCAAAGTTTCAGTCATGAGTAAAATACCTTGCCTTGTAATTGCTTGACGTAAGTTAAAAATATAGCAACTAACTTGGTATTAAGACAAGACACTAAGTAATTTAGGCTGGAATTGAAAAGTTTAGTTTTTTAACTTATATTAAGTCTCACTCACCACGTTATTGTCGCCGCCGTCATCCCGAGCTGATATATCCCCACAAATTTTATAACGAAGATTAAAAAAATTTTACAAATTAGTATACTTAAAACTACCTAGGTCATTTTTAAATAAAGTCACCCTTGTATTCAAATCCTGCTCAATTCTTTTGCACTTCCGTTATTTATCGGATGGTTTTTTTCGTCCCAATAGGCTTTTAATGGAATTATGAATATTCACTTTTAGGGAGGAATTAAAAATGGCTTATGTTACAACTGCGGAACGCATTGGGATGAAGAAAGGAATTGAACAAGGGATCGAACAGGGGATCCAAAAAGGAGAGTCCACAATCCTATTAAACTTGTTAACACGCAAGTTTAAATCAGTACCTGATAGTTACTGTATAAAAATCCAAAAAGCTAGTTCAGAGTGTCCTACCGGTGAGAAGGTGTGAAGCTAAAGGTTTAATTTGATAATTTGTCTCTTAGCTGAACTTTAATTTGTAAAGCAAGTAGATAACATGAGTAATGTAGGGCCCATTATTGCAAAACCCACTTTAGATTCAGTTGTATCAGCCATGAAGATATGGCGTAAAAACAAAGGATTGCATGAGAAATCTAGGATCCCAAAAGAACTTTGGAGCCAAAT
>JBEICO010000001.1:0-30866 GCA_040383965.1 Francisellaceae bacterium | reverse complement strand
CGTCTTCATTCGAAACTGGGCTATTTGAGTCCAATAGCGTTTGAGGAAAAACAAGTTGCTTAGCAATATGTCCGTTTTTTCGGGGGAAGATCAGGAATGATATGCTTAGAACTTGACCCCGATGATCTTGCGATAGAGTGGAATATTAATTGTCCAGCTTAGCCAAACTAGAGCTAATACTCCCGAGAAAACTTCATCACTAAACCAGTGTGCGCCACTATATAATCTGGGTAGGCAGAAAAAGATAGCAAAGAGCAATCCCAATCTTGCAATGTGTTTAGGTGCGGATATAAAAGTAAAAGAACCCCAATAAATCATGGCAAAGGCATGGCCACTTGGAAAAGAGTTCCTCGAAAAGTCTTTAATATTTGAGTTTTCAAGAAGACTCGACAGTTTTACAACAGGTTGCAATACCAGAGAAGGTGAGAGACGTTGTATTTCTAAGAATCGGTTAAAAATAACATCTTGCAGTTGGAAGCCAATTTCAAAGCAAACCCAAAAGTATAATACTTGTTTGATTTGCTCTTTTCTTAAGATGGGATCCTTGGTGGCCATAATTGCCCAGAAGCTAATTCCTGCCGCCGCCAATAAATTTAAAAGTACTTCTCGACGATGGTTTAACATGCCCCAAAAATATTCTAGGAAGGGATGATTTCTAAGGCTGCCATTTAGCACAAAAAAGATATTATTATCGATTAATTGGCAAAATGGTTGCGTAAGCGGAGAAAACCATAGGATGAGCAAGAACAACATGAAGAGGTGGCTGCCCCAAAATAGTTTGAGGGTAAACTTCATAAAATAGATTTTAGCTCTAAGCCTTCAGCTGAATATGCCAAAATAATTCCAGTATTCTCCCAGTCGCCGAGTACAATTCGTTTGGCAGGTTGACCATCTAAAATGAATTCTTCAATTTTGGGTTGATGCGTATGACCATGAATCAAGGTAGAAGCACCGTATTCGCGAAGCAGCTTATAGACTTCATACGAAACCACATCACAATGCCTTGGAATTTGATGGTTATTTATTTTAGTGCGCGTAGAGTTTTTTCTAAGCCAAGAGGCAATGGTGATCCGCCATGAAAGGGGTAACTTTAAAAAAGCTTTTTGAACTAAGGGATGTCGAACAAAACGCCTAAACCACTGATATTTTTTGTCTAGAGTACATAGTTGATCGCCATGCGACAATACTATTTTTTTGTCAAATAAGTGAATAACAGTAGGATCTGCAAGCAAGGTGCAATTCGAATCTTTGATAAATTGATCGCCCATTAAGAAGTCCCTATTTCCATGCATAATATAAACAGGGATCCCACTTTGATTCACTTCAGCTAGGGTTTGCATGATTTGGTGGTAGTGTGGATCGGGATTATCATCGCCTATCCAAGAATCGAAAAAATCTCCCAATATATAAAGTGCTTGCGCGTTTTTGAGATCTTGATCTAAGAATTTTAAGAAAAGCTCAGATGTTTTGGGATCTTTAGCGGAAAGGTGGAGATCTGAGATAAAATAGGTGGTCATTATAATACTTCAGCCGTTATTAGTATGATGTCTTCTACAGGGACGTCACCATGGCCTGCACGACTTGTTGTGGTAGCTTGGCTCATTTCTAAGACGACATCCATTCCATCTATTACCTTTCCAAAAGCACAATATCCAAAGCCATCAGGAGTTTCGCTTTTAAAGTTAAGAAAGGAATTATTCGCGACATTTATAAAAAATTGCGAAGATGCAGAATGGGGATCATTTGTCCGAGCCATGGCAATGGTACCGACTTCGTTTTTTAAACCAGATTTTGCTTCATTTTGAATTGGCTTTTGGTGTGCCTTTTGCACCATATTGATTTCAAAGCCACCCCCTTGAACCATAAATCCTTTGATCACTCGATGAAAAATAGTGTTGGTATAGTATCCTGCTTTAACAAGCGTTAGAAAATTTTGGGTGGTTTCAGGTGCAGCTTTCTCATCTAACTCAATTAAAATGGATCCCAGAGACGTTTGTAGTTTAACTGAAGCCATAGCCCCTCCTTTAAAACCGCCAGTTTATCACAGGTAAATGCCTTTTTCTGCTGGACTATCCTGGATGCTTCTAAATTGTTACAATTCAAGCATGAATATTCAAGTAAAAACCCGTTTTGCCCCTAGTCCGACTGGTCTGATGCATTTTGGAAATCTTCGTACGGCACTATTCAACTATCTTGCTGCAAAGCAATTACAAGGTACATTTTTATTAAGAATAGAGGATACCGATAATAATCGTTCCGAAAAGCAGTATAGAGACGCTATCCTGGCAGATTTACAATGGCTTGGCATAGATTGGCAAGAAGGTCCTTATTATCAGTCAGAACGCCAAGCAATTTATAATCATTATTTTGAAGCCCTGGAAGCTGCAGGCGGGGCATATCCCTGTTTTTGTACTGAGGAGCATCTGGCTATCACTCGCAAAGTTCAACTGGCTTCACATCAGGCTCCTCGATATCCTGGGACCTGTCGGAAGTTAAGCGCTGCGGAAATTCAGGCTAAAAAAGCAGCAGGTGTTCCTTTTACGTTACGCTTTGAAGTTTCTAATCAGCAACAGGTTAATTTTACAGATCTGATCAAAGGCGAGCAGCATTTTGAAACCAATCATATTGGCGATTTCATTATTCGCCGTAATGATGGCAGTGCTTCGTTTATGTTTTGTAATGCTATTGATGATGCATTGCTGGAAGTCACACATGCCTTAAGAGGCGACGATCACTTAACCAATACTCCAAGACAAATCCTCATTTTACAGTCCTTAAAGTTACCTATCCCTTCTTATGGGCATTTCCCAACGATTTTGGGACCTGATAGCCGTCCTTTATCCAAACGAAATGGGAGTCGTTCTATTCAAGAATTGCGTCAAGAAGGGTATTTTCCGGTAGCAATCTTAAATTATTTGTCACGGTTGGGTCACCATATGCCCGAAATGGACTTATTTGATTTACAGGGATTATCGCAGCATTTTGGATTGAGTCATATGAGCCATTCTCCTGCACATTATGATGCAGCACAATTACAGTGTTGGCAGAAGGAAACCATGCATAAAAGTCCTTGGAAAGCTTGTTGGTCACACATTTCGCCTTATGTTGAGCAATGGGTGCCACCAGCACATCAAGAAGCCTTTGTGGGTGCGATCCAATCTAACCTCGTAATGCCTACGGAAGCGGTGACTTGGGCGAAAGCCATTTTTGGAGAGTTGGAGTATTCGCAAGAAGTTATCAAAGTCTTCCAAGACACGGGCTCAGAATTTTTTAAGGTTGCCTCGAAGTTGGTAGAAGATCCTAGCATGACATATCAAATGTTGATTCAAATGTTACAAGAAAGAACCGGATTGAAAGGAAAAGCATTGTTTCTCCCACTTAGAGCTGCATTAACAGGCGAGCTGCATGGGCCAGAGCTTGCCAAAGTATTAACATTAATAGGACTTGAAAAAGCAAAAACAAGATCCTTGCAGGCAGCGAAGTATGCTACACATCTATAATTCTCTCACAAAACGAAAAGAGGTTTTTAAGCCTATACAGCCTGGAAAAGTTAATTTTTATGTGTGTGGGCCTACCGTTTATGATTTTTGCCATATTGGGCATGCGAGGACATATTTAGCATTTGATACCATCAAGCGGTATATGGAATATCAAGGTCTTGAAGTACGTTATGTTCGAAACATTACCGATATTGATGATAAAATTATTAAACGTGCGGTTGAAAATAATGAGCCCATCTCGCAATTAACCGTTAGATTTACTAAATCGATGCACGAAGATTTTAAACAACTGAATATTACGCCGCCGAATGTTGAGCCTCGAGCAACAGAGTATATTCCACAAATGATTCACATGATTCAAGATTTATTAGATAAAGGATTTGCTTATATTGGTGAGACTCAAGATGTTTATTACGATGTTCGGAAATTTGAAAGTTATGGATGTCTTTCTCATCGAGATATAGAAGACTTACAAGCTGGCGCCAGAGTGGAAGTGAATGAGGCTAAACGGTGTCCGCTCGATTTTGTGTTGTGGAAAATGTCGAAACCCGATGAGCCGAGTTGGGAGTCTCCTTGGGGACATGGTCGACCTGGATGGCATATTGAATGTTCCGCGATGTCTTTACACAATTTAGGAGAAACCTTAGATATTCATGGAGGGGGGACGGATCTAAAATTTCCGCATCATGAAAATGAACGGGCACAATCTGAAGCTGCAAGCCATAAGACTTTTGCTAATGTCTGGATGCATACTGGATTTGTTCAATTAGATAAAGAAAAGATGTCTAAGTCTCTGGGAAATTTTTTAACGATCCGAGAATTTTTAGAAAACCATCATCCTGAAGTCTTAAGATATTTTAGTATTAGTAGCCATTATAGAAGTCCTGTCGATTATACCGTGGAAAATATTGACTTAGCATTTAAAGGTCTTGAAAGATTGTACTCTGCATTAGTTTTTGCCTATAAAGAACTAGACATAGCAGCGGTAGTGGCACCCAAAAACACAGAGTATGAACAACGCTTTCAAGAGGCCATGAATGATGATTTTAATACGCCCTTAGCACTCTCAGTGTTATTTGATTTAGTGCGGGAGATTAATAGATTAAGAGATATAGGGGATAACTCAACAGAGATTATTTCATTGTCGGCTTTACTTGTAAAATTGGGAAATTTATTAGGGTTGTTGTATAGCAAACCTCAGGATTTTTTACAGAACCTTCAAGGTAAAGAGATCACTCCTGAAGAGATCCAGAGTTTTATTGAAGCCCGAAATCAAGCAAGAGCTACTAAAGATTGGCCAGAGGCAGATAGAATAAGAAAGCTCTTACTCTCCAAAGGGATTATTATAGAGGATAAGAGTGGTGGCACAGTCTGGAGTGTCAAAACCTAAACTCACTATAATTCCCAAATTCCCCTCTCTCGTTTCGGGAGAGGGTGCCAAAAGGGCGTGTGAGTGGGTTGTTACATCAATTAATCTTTAGGTTTTGGGCCATGAGGTATTGCGGGCTTTCCGCCAGCTTTTTCACACTCTTCCGCAGACATTTTCTTAATATTAGGCTTATTAGCAGAGTCATTAGCTTCTGCTGGCATGACACAAAGAATTTCTTTTTGGTCAACAGTTACGCTAGGAGGAGTTTCGTCTGCGAATGCAATACTTAAAAGAGAGAAAGTTACGACAGCTAAGCCTAATAATACGGTTTGATTGATCCTTATCATACTATTCTCCTTAGTAAAAAAACTGCTACAAAACGGTATCTTTAAGAAAGGTAGGCCAATCCGACCTACCTTATCCTAAATCAAACAAAAATTACTTTGTTTCTTCGGCTTTGCAACCGCTATCAGCAACCAGTTTGTCTTTGCATGCTTGGTCTGTGCACTTGTCCCAAGCTGCTTTGCAATCTGCTTCGCTTAACGTAGCAGCTTTTTCAGCACCCGCAGGGGCATCACCAGCAGCATATGCAGCAGAAAATACAAACATTGAAGCTATAACAGCAAAAATTGCTCGTTTCATAGGTAACTCTCCAAACTAAAATGACGTCATTACAATTACGGAGCGCTCCCTTCTTAACATCAGGAACTCCGTGGTTATCTGTCAGAACTCACGCTAGCTAACCTTGCTAACGCGATGAACTGACGAGAAGATAAGTCTAACATAGAATTTTTGGGCATCCAATCACTCTTATTAACTTTTTATGCAGTCGGGAGAGCAATTATGGGGGTGGTGGTTGGAAACTTTATATCATGTTTACAGAAGGCCGCTTGAATATCCATTTGAATGTTGGTTTGTAAATTTGCAAAGGAAGCTTGCTTACCCCATACCGAAAATTGCAACACAATCGCCGCATCTCCAAATTCAACAAAGCAAAATTCAGGAGGGGGAGATACCAAGCAAAGGGCGTTTTGTTTGGCAACGTCTAATAATATTCTTTTTACTTTTTGGAGTTCTTCGGTAAAAGACACTCGCAGCTTTATATCGCAGCGGCGTATCGGAAATCGCGTAAGGTTATTAAATTGAGATTTTAATAATACTTCATTTGGAATGCGAACAAATATATTATCTTTGGTTCTTATTTTCACGGACAACAAATCTATGGATAACACTTCCCCTAGGGTTTCATTGATGACCACATAATCTCCGACTTGGAAGGGTTTTTCAGCAATTAAAAACACACCACTTAGAAAATTAGAAATTGAGGTTTGTGAGGCAAAGGCTACGGCAGCCGTCAAGATCCCGGCAAATACTCCAGCAGCTCCTAAGATCGCCGTTACGTCTATACCAGAAGCTTTTAAGGGAAAAACAAAAGATAATACCAATCCAATATAAAATGTGATGCGACGAATAAGTTGCGAATGGTGTGCTGAAATATGTTTTTCAGAAACTTTGCCAACGATGCGACAGATGTACAAAGTGATTACAATACCAATAATAATGTAACTAATAATTCTAAGGATAAAAAGAAAATCAAAATTAGTCACGAAATCTGAAAAGTGACTCGTGTACTGTGATAGTTCTGGAATTGAATTTAACATGGTATTACTTCCACAATGATGAGGTAAACAAGCTCTTAAGTCCTGGTTTTAAACTTAATCGAGCTGGATATACAAATTGAATTTGATCCATGGGTTTAGGAGATCCTTTGATAACTGAGATCTCAACATTGTTGAGATCTTCATGAAAAATATTTAATTGTTCTGTCCAGAGATAATTCTGTTTATCGCCATAAATGGATAAAAAGGGAAGGGGGACTCTAAGTTCTTGCAGTAATAATGTTTCTCGGGAACGGTTTTCAATAGAAACAAGACTGATAATTCGAGTGGTGTCTCTTGGAAGCTCTTCTAAATCGGTAGAACAATGGATTTGGCTGGCATAACAAAGTTCTCCATCAAGGGTATTCTTACCAAACCAGGTGTCTGCAAGAGCTTCAGTTGGAATTTCATCGAGTAAAACAGCAGGCTTACCGGCTTCGATTTGGATCCAGAGCGGTGAGCTGATATACAGCAGCAGTTTTTCACCCATGGGAATATAAAAAGGACGATCTAATTTTGATAATAAAGATCGATCCGGCATTGCAGGTTTTAGGGTAATTTCATTTGTTGCTTGTGCTGCGAAACTTTTGAAGGGTTCTTCACCTTCTCGATGCGTAGTAATGTGCCATTGTTGATTGAATCGATCTAAGCAGATGACAATGTTGCCTACTTTAAAATAACGGGATTGCTGTTCATCGACTGAAAAAGTCCCCCACCATGGTACTTGCAATTCGTCCGTGTTCTCTTCGGTTTTATTGAGCAGAGTTGCAACGCTCTTTTTTCGAGTGAAAGAAAAAATACTGCCCACTTTTTTTAACCAAGATTTCATTTTCTAACTTTCCGTATTCACGTTAGGACTCTAATCCCAAGTGTAGTGTCTTATAAGCATAAAGTGTATTGGTTAGTAAACTCGCCACTGTCATTGGACCCACACCTCCGGGTACTGGGGTGATCCAACCAGCGCGTTTTACAGCCTCGTCGAATTCCACGTCTCCCACTAAGCGATCATTATCTATTCTATTAGTGCCAACATCAATGACTATCGCACCCATTTTTATCCAATGGCCTTTAATCAAAGCAGGTTTACCTGTAGCAGCCACAAGAATATCTGCATTTCGGACCGCTTGTTCCAAATCTTTAGTGGCGCTATGACAAGCGGTAACAGTACAGCCTGCCAGCAATAGCTCTAATATCATGGGTCTGCCGACTAGATTGGAAACCCCCACCACGGTTGCATTAAGTCCCTTGATGGGGACTCCCGTTGCATGAATGAGTTCCATTACCCCGGCTGGCGTGCATGATCGTAATACAGGAAATTTTTGTGCGAGACGTCCCAAGTTATAAGGGTGTAGGCCGTCCACATCTTTATCAGGGCGGATCCGCTCTACCAGAACTTGTTTGTCTAAATGTGTAGGTAAGGGCAGTTGGATTAAAATGCCATCAATAGTGGGATCTTGATTAAGCGTATCAATGAAGTTTAATAATTCTAATTGAGAAATGGTGGTATCTAAATGAATAATTTGTGAGTGAATGCCAACTCTTTGGCATGCCAGATTTTTTTTTCGCACATAAATTTCTGAGGCAGGATCATTTCCTACCAGGATAACGGCTAAGCCGGGCATACGAAGGCCAGCTTTTTTATGCTTGGCGATCTGGAGACTGAGCTCTGCAAGTTTTTTTTCAGCCAGATCCTTACCATTTAAAATTTTTGCAGACATATGTTGTATAATGCATAAGCTTTAGCGAATGTGCATATAGTAGTAAAGCCAAATAAAAAGTTTGTCAACTTTGGTTTGACGGGGTCCTTGTTAGGACGGTATGATGACTACCACATTTTAGGCCAGTATTTCGGGGTATAGCGCAGTCTGGTAGCGCACCTGCTTTGGGAGCAGGGGGTCGTGGGTTCGAATCCCTCTGCCCCGACCAGTTTTATGTGCCCGTAGCTCATCTGGATAGAGCATCAGCCTTCTAAGCTGAGGGTAGCAGGTTCGAGTCCTGCCGGGCACGCCATGACCTGGCAGAACTAAAATAGCATTATGGTGGACGTAGCTCAGTTGGTAGAGCCCCGGATTGTGATTCCGGTTGTCGCGGGTTCGAGCCCCGTCGTTCACCCCAGATTTTTCCTTTAAAATCAACCACATACATCGATTTCATTTCCGTTAAATGAACCCCGAAAAAATCCGTGCGGGATATTTGCGGGACCTAGGAGCCAGCAATCTGTAAAAAGTCATACAACAACTCTTTGTTCATTTTGCTGGTTTCCGTTTTTTAGCAATCCAAAATTTGTATTTCGTAGCAGGGTGAAAACCGATCCACTGCGACGAACTTCACAAACTTTGTTAGCTGCTTCATAGAGATTTTGCAGCTCAGCCGATGAGTAATGCGTTGTAATACGCCTCGATCGATGTCCCAATAGATCTTGCCGATCTTCAAATAAGTTAATAAACTATCAGAAAACTCTATTTATTACCTGTGGTATTTTAAGGGATACTTACCGTTATTAGCATTTGCGCAACATTATGTGATTGCGATACTTGGGTAGACATAGCAGATTTTGGGGAAGATCACCAAGATTGGTTTGCTCAATTTTTAGAGTTGCCTTATGGAATTCCTTCTCATGATACGTTTGGTCGTGTTTTTCATTGATTAACCCAATACTTTTTGAATAAGAAGTAGTATGATTTGTTTTTGACTGGATCTTGGCGTTCGCGCAGATGAAGGGTGAGAAACGCTATGCTGAACTGCGAAACATGCGGCGATAAAATAGTGCGCGCAAGCGCCACCTTTTGGGTGAAAGGCGAGGTGGCTTGGTTTTAATGCGAAACAGCGACCCTAATTTTATCTAAGTTACTTAGTTATGATGCAATTGCCCTTATACACATGTTTTTTTACATTTCATATGATATTATCCAAGGGTAAGCTAAAAAAAATCGTATTAATAAGTTATATTAGCCAAGTTATTCCGAATAAACTTTGCTTTATGTTTGGAAGATAGAATGTTTTAAACATCTATTAAAATCTAAAGAGATAATTATGTTTATCAAAAAAATGAGCGATTTAAAAAGAGAGGGGCAGGAAATATCCAATAATTATCAGGCCAAGATTAGCTATGGGTTATGTCAAATCTACCGATATCCTATACGATTAGAAGTCCTAGAAAAACAAACCATCACTAGACAATATGGAACTTCATTAGAAAATTCCTTCGTATTTTCTACTACAACAACAAACGAAACTCTGGTTGCATCTACTGCTGCTCAATCTGCAATCGCTGCGTTTCCTGAAATACCTGTAACAGCTCTTATTCACGCCATGGATGATACTGAAAAGGTTACCGATGACGATAGTCACGAAAAAAAAGTACACTACAGCTTAATTAAAAACTAAAAATGAATAATTTTACAAACCAATTAAACCAAAGGAGAAAAAGATGTTTATCGAAGAAAGTTTAAGAAGGTTAACAGCACAAGAAGTGAACGAATTAAAAAGAGAAGCTGCAGAGATCCCTCCTAATTATCGTGCCAAAGTTAGCTACGGCTTATGTCAAATCTACGGGTATTCCAATGTCGCTAAAGATAGTGTATCCGGATTAGATTTATTGTTCGAGGTGTTTTTAGCAAGCAAGCAGTTTTCCAGCTTAGTAGGGCAAATGCTTAAAAAGAAATTTACAGCCCTAGAATATGAAGCTTTTTTTAAATATGCGAGAGGTGAAGCGGCTGCAGCTGCGGCAGCCGCGAGCTCTAGCACTACCAAAAAACAAACCATTTTAGCCGTTTGCTATCTACACGGAATAGGAGTTACCAAGAATGAGGCGAAAGCAGTAAGACTCTTTAAACTTGCTGCAGAACAAGGATATGTGGCTGCGCAATACAGTCTTGGGTATTGCTATCAGTATGGAAAAGGAGTTGCCAATAATAAGGCGGAAGCAGTTGCCAAGAATAAGGCGACAGCAGTAGAACTTTATACTCACGCTGCAGAACGAGGATATGTGGCTGCGCAATACAGTCTTGGGTATTGCTATCTACACGGAATAGGAGTTACCAAGAATGAGGCGACAGCAGTAGAACTTTATACTCAGGCCGCAGCACAAGGGAATGCAACTGCGCAATGCAGTCTTGGGTATTGCTATCTACGGGGAATAGGAGTTACCAAGGATGAGGCGAAAGCAGTAGAACTTTATACTCAGGCCGCAGCACAAGGGCTTGCGGAGGCAAATCAGGCACTTGCTCGTATTCGTGTTCCAGCGGAAGCGGCCGCTGCAACTAGTAATCTTATAGCATCCGCTACTCCACCTTCGACAGCTGCCCGCGCAACTCCTCCCGCTCTCTCCGCTGACCAAAGATTATTAGTAGAACTATTAGAAAACATAAGATTAACAGCTGAACTTGCTGCTGAACGAACGCGATTGGACGCCCCACAACGGAGACTTGAAGCAAACAGCTCTCTTGCATTTTCTGCAGCAGCTCCTAGTATCACAAAAAGAAGAAAACTTAACCCGCCGCCTTACGCTGGTGATGCTGAAACGGTTACCGATGACGATAGTCACGAAGAAAGAAGTAACCCACTGTCACGAATAGGACAGCCGCTGTCAGCCAAGGAAGCGAGTGAAATGAGCACGGCGAGTAGACGCTGGTAGCAGTAGTATTTTTTGCGAAACGAGTCCGCGAAGCGCGCGTGAAAAATACACGATACGGCGTAAAGTCATTTGAGAGCCACGCGCATTTACCTAGTTAGTGAGCCTTGGCGACGAGGACGTCCGACGCAAGAATAGTTGTCGCGTCTTTTCGGCTGCGCTTGAAATGCAGGGATGTATTTCAAAGCTCCGGAAAAACGTGGACACTTTGTATCCCCTAGAAAATACCACCTTTAGATTAAGAACTATCCAACACTGCTTTTGCAAGCGCCACCTGTTCATCAGCAAAAGCTCGCAATTTAATTAGATCAATTGTATGAGGTAATAAGGTTGCTGGATCTACAGCTTTCGTCCTAATATCATGAATTTTTGTTAACAAATAATGTATGTAAACTCTAGGATTTAAGCCATTCATGATCGCCGAAAGGATCAAGGTATACCATAAAGCCTAGGGGTTAGGGTGACGATGAAGTGGCCTGATTAAGGTGCCGATCAGATGGTCTGATTAGAGTGCTGATCTGAGGGGTGGATTAACCTGATCATGGAATGGCCTGATACTGATGACGATTAACAATGCAAAAAAACGTTTTGTTGTTGCCTTAAAATATGACGGCGAAACAGAATACCGATTTATAGTTGCTACAGATTTATCCTGGCAACATATGGACATCGCGCGGACTTACACTTTGAGATGGTTAGTCGAGGTTTTTATCCAGGACTGGAAAGCGCACGGTGGTTGGAATAAGCTGAGCAAACAACAAGGTTTTGATAGTGCTATGCGAGGCATGACACTGAGCCTATTGTGCGAACACGCCTTACTTCTCCACCCGCAACAATCGGTCCGGTTTAAAAACAAACAACCTGGAGTATCCACTGGTTGTCTGATTCAACATGTCAAAGGAGAGGCGTTGCTTAATACTGTTATTGATATTGTCGATTCTGTTGCTCCCAAAGAGTCACTTGAAGCATTCAAGCAAGCAATAAAGAAAGTACTGCCCCTGCATCAGTCAAAAAAGCACATGGTTGGCCGTGATCTGGGTAGAATGGAAGCAAGTCCTTCTCTTAAATATAAAAAAGCAGCTTGAACTCATAAATTTTACGCCGCGTCAACTACAAAAAACTGCGGAATCGAGTAAAAATGGATAAAAAGCATGCGTGAGATCTGCGTATTTGGGTATGACATCGTTAGGTATTGTACGCCATTTGTAGTGGTAGTCCGCAGCAAAAAATGTAATAAAATCAATGTACTAAGATTGACCGATTGGATTGTGATTCCGGTTGTCGCGGGTTCAAGCCCCGTCGTTCACCCCATCTTTTATGAAATAATCTGACACCAGACAGATTTGTAGTTGACTTAATCTAGGGTGTTAGTAAAATCGCAACAAGAATTAGCTTTTTAACTTTTTTTCACTAATCATAGGGCAACTACAATGCAGCAATTTTTACTGAAATCCTTAACAATTGCATTAATATCCATTAGTTTAACGGGGTGTTTTCCAGAACTCCAAGAACCTAGAACGCCTGAAGAGATGCGGCGTGATACTGCACGTTTAGAAAGAGATAGGGCAGAACAAGATCGAAATAGAGCGCAGTGGGAAAGAAACCATGCAGAACAAGCTCGTAACCAAGCAGTATGGGATAAACAACGAGCCATATTGGATAGGGATAGAGCAATTGCCGATCGAAATCGTGTTGAATCGGATCTTCAGTACAGACGGCGTGAAGAAGCAAGGCAGTACCAAATGCAACAAGATAGCGTTCATGCGGAACAAAGACGAAAAATAGAAAACGAAGCAAAATTACAAGAACAAATTCGATCAGATCGAGCTTTAGCGGAGCGTTTACAGGCTGAAGAATATAGAAGTATCGAAGCACAAAATCGAGCAGAGCAAGTTCGCCAAGAGCAATCACGCCAAGCTGAATTAGATCAGCAACAAGCATTGCAACAATCAAGGCAGCGTGCGATAGACATGCAGGAAGAAGCAGCGCAATTAAAATTAAAAGAATCTGAAGCTCGTAGTTTAGAAAGAAGCCAGGCTAGGATAGCCCGCGAAGCGCAGGAAGCTGCTGACCAGCAACCTTAATCTTCTGGTGATTAACTCGAAAAAAGTTAATAAACCATCTTAATTTAATCGTGTCACATGCCAAAATGTGACGCGATTCCGGGCATTTTCCCCTTTAACTTGCGTTTAAGCCTTAAAATAGTGTACGATTTTTCCACAACATAAGGGCCGTTAGCTCAGTTGGTAGAGCAGCTGACTCTTAATCAGCGGGTCGTTGGTTCGATCCCAACACGGCCCACCAGTCCATTACCAGAAGCGAAAGTGGCGGAATTGGTAGACGCGCTGGATTTAGGTTCCAGTAGGGAAACCTGTGAGAGTTCGAGTCTCTCCTTTCGCACCAAAAGTAGAGTTTTCCCCAAGTTTAAAGGCTTAGAGAGGGTTATTTATGCATGTGTCTGTTGAAAGTACCAGTCCTATTGGGCGGCGTTTAACCGTTAGTATTCCTGCTGCTGAAGTTCGTACGGAAGTAGAAGAACGTATGAATGAAGTATTACGCCATAAACGTATTGATGGCTTTAGGCCTGGGAAAGCACCTAAAAATCTTATTCAACAAAAATTTGGTGCGCAAATTCGCCATGAGGCGATTAGCAAAATTATTGAAACCAGCTTACCTACTATTTTAGAGCAAGAAGCTTTGGAACCGGCAGGCCGACCAGAAATAGAACAAGTATCGAATGTGAATGAAGAAGGAAAAGACTTAAGCTATGTGGTGAGTTTTGAAGTATTCCCAGAAGTTAACTTACCAGATTATTCTAGTATTCAAGTTGAAAAATATGAAGTCAAATTAACGGAAGCGGATGTTGATACGGCATTGAAAAAATTACAACACCAATTAGGAACTTGGCATGTAGTAGATCGTCCTGCTAAAAAAGGGGATCAACTTAAGATTGATTATACAAGTTTATTAAATGGTAAACCCTATGAGAATAATAGTAGTCAAGATATTGCTGTAGAATTAGGCACGCATGTTTTCATTGATGGATTTGAAGAAGGGTTAATTGGAGCTGTAGCGGGAGAAACTCGGGAGTTAGACTTGCACTTCCCACAGGATTGGCGGATCGAGAAATTAGCTGGAAAACCAGTGCATTTTACCATTATTGTGAAGGAAGTGACTGAGCAAATATTAGCGCCTTTAGATGAAACTTTTGCAAGTAAGATTGGTGCAGAAGGTACTGATTCTTTAGCCATTCGTCAGAAAGTTCGTGAAAACTTAGAAAAACAAATTCAACATTTGGTTCAAGAAGGGGTGAAAAAACAAGCGCTCGATGTCTTGTTAGCTTTAAACGAAATTCTTTTGCCTAAAGCGTTGGTCGAACATGAAGTTTCTTTGATGCATCAAGACTTACATCGAAAGATGGGTGACAAAGCTCACGATACTTGTCAGCACCATGGGTTAGAAGATGAGGCAAGACGGCGGGTAGCCTTAAGTCTTATTTTGCGTAAGATAGTTAAGTTAGAAAATTTAATACCCGACGAAGGTCGGATCAAAAATCGCATTTCTGAAATTGCACGGTCCTTCGGCAACGCAGATTTCATTGAAAGCATGTATTATGAATCTGAGGAGTTGCTTTCTGGGATCCGGAATTCTGTGTTAGTCGAACAAGCAATTGATTTGATTCTGGTTAAGGCTTCGGTAGTATTGAAATCAATTTCCGTGGAAGCGCTCTTTAAGCAAGAAGGTTTGCGTCAGTAGAAAAATTAAGGAGGAGTTATTCATGGCAGAAATAAAGGCCCTAGGGTTGGTTCCGATTGTGGTGGAACAATCTGCAAGAGGTGAGCGGGCTTATGATATTTATTCTCGATTATTAAAAGAACGGGTTATTTTTTTAGTGGGCCCTGTAGAAGATTACATGGCAAACTTAGTGATAGCACAAATGTTGTTTTTGGAATCTGAAAATCCGGATAAAGATATTTATTTATATATAAATTCTCCTGGTGGCGTTGTGAGTGCGGGAATGGCTATTTATGACACCATGCAATTTATTAAACCAGATGTTAGCACCTTATGTATTGGCCAGGCCTGCAGTATGGGAGCTTTTTTATTAGCGGGTGGAGCGAAAGGCAAACGAAGATGTCTTCCCAACTCTCGTGTGATGATTCACCAACCTTTAGGCGGATTTCAGGGACAAGCTTCGGATATTGAGATCCACACCAAAGAAATTTTAAAGCTTCGGCATCGAATTAATGAAATATTAGCCAAACATACGGGTCAAACCCTTGAACGGATTGAAAAGGACACGGATAGAGACAATTTTATGGGTGCTGAGGCGGCCTGTGAATATGGATTGGTAGATAGCGTCCTTGTAGAAAGATGATTCAATAGGCTTGTTTTAAAAACAGCGCTGTTTGGATAATGAGGTAAGAGGTGATTCATGAGTGATAAACAAAGTGGCCGCAGTGATGGAAAATTATTGTATTGCTCATTTTGCGGCAAGAGCCAAAATGAAGTTAGAAAACTTATTGCTGGACCATCTGTTTTTATTTGTGATGAATGCGTTGAATTATGTAACGACATCATTCGTGAAGAGATCGAAGAGAAACAAGGCCCTAAGGTTTCTGCAAAACTTCCCAAGCCTAAGGAGATTAATCGGATCCTCGATCAATATGTGATAGGACAAGATCATGCAAAGAAAGTGCTTTCTGTTGCTGTTTACAATCACTATAAGCGATTACAATCTGGATTGAAAATAAAAGAAGACGATGTTGAACTTGGCAAAAGTAATATTTTATTAATTGGTCCAACAGGAAGCGGTAAAACTTTGCTTGCAGAAACGCTTGCACGGTTATTAGATGTTCCTTTCACCATTGCAGATGCGACAACATTAACCGAAGCAGGTTATGTTGGAGAAGATGTTGAGAACATTATTCAGAAACTGCTGCAAAAATGTGAATACGATGTTGAAAAGGCACAGACTGGAATTGTCTATATTGATGAGATTGATAAAATCTCTCGTAAATCAGAGAATCCCTCGATTACTCGGGATGTTTCCGGTGAAGGGGTGCAACAAGCATTATTGAAATTGATAGAGGGCACCATTGCTGCAGTTCCGCCGCAAGGGGGTCGCAAACATCCTCAACAGGAATTTTTACAAGTAGATACTTCAGGAATTTTATTTATCTGTGGCGGTGCTTTTTCGGGTTTAGAAAAGATTATTCGTCAACGATCTGAGAAAGGGGGAATTGGGTTTTCTGCAGAAATCTCTAGTAAAGATGATAAGAAAACTTTAAGTGAGAGTATTCGATTGGTAGAACCAGAAGATCTGATCAAGTACGGACTAATCCCCGAATTTGTTGGGCGTTTACCGATTGTGGCAACCCTAGAAGAATTGGATGAAAAAGCCTTGGTGAGTATTTTAACGGAACCTAAAAATGCATTAACCAAACAATATCGTCGCTTATTCGAGATGGAAGGGATCGAAATTGAATTCAGAGAAGGGGCATTGAAGAAGGTTGCTGAAAAAGCCATGGAAAGGAAAACAGGCGCAAGAGGCTTGCGTTCTATATTAGAGCAGGTCTTATTGAACACAATGTATGATTTACCCTCGCTTGAAGATGTATCAAAAGTTGTCATTGATGAGTCTGTGGTAGAGGGCAGTTCTGAGCCGTTGTTGATTTTTGAAAACACGGATAAATCGGTTCGACACGCGAATGATTAATAGGTGATCCATGGATATTGCTGTATTACCGTTAAGAGATGTGGTTGTCTATCCGCATATGGTGATCCCACTTTTTGTGGGAAGAGAAAAGTCGATTAAAGCCCTAGAGCATGCCATTGCTGAAAACCGCCAAATTCTCCTAACCGCTCAAAAAGAAGCCACCGAAGATACCCCTCTTGAAGCGGGACTTTATGAAATTGGTACTGTGGCAAATCTTTTACAACTCTTAAAACTTCCCGATGGCACTATCAAAGTATTGGTCGAAGGGGTTGAGCGTGGACGGCTGATTAACTTTATTCAATCAGAGCCTTTCTTTTTGGCGAATGTTGAATTGGTGACCACAGAAGGAACTGAAGATCCAGAGATCCAAGCATTGATACGCTCTTTGTTAACTCTGTTTGATCAATATGTAAAAATCAGTAATAAATTTTCTTCCGAAGTGGTTATGTCTTTAACGGGAATTGATAATCCAGTAAGACTTGTGGATACCATTGCGGCTCATATGTCGTTTAAGATTGCGGATAAACAGAAAATTTTAGAAATCTTAGAATTTAAAAAACGGATCCTGATGCTCATGCAGATGATAGAATCTGAAGTTGAGCTAATGAATATGGAGAAAAAAATCAGCGGAACTGTGAAACGTCAAATTGAAAAGAATCAACGTGAATATTATTTAAATGAAAAAATCAAAGCGATCCAAAAAGAATTGGGTGAATTAAACGAAGACAGCGCTGGAAAATCAGAAATTAAAGAATTATTAGATAAAATTGCAGCGTCGGGCATGCCTAAAGATCCTAAAGAAAAAGCAGTAGCCGAAGTTAATAAATTAAAAATGATGTCGCCACTTGCGGCAGAAGCAACTGTTTCCAGAAATTATATTGATTGGATGTTGGCGGTGCCTTGGAAACATCGCACTAAAATTCGCGGGGATCTAGGACGGGCAGAGGCTATTTTAAATAAAGATCACTATGGTCTTGAGAAAGTTAAAGAGCGGATTTTAGAATATCTCGCGGTACAACTTCGGGTACAAAAAATGAAAGGGCCGCTACTGTGTTTGGTGGGTCCTCCAGGGGTGGGAAAGACATCACTCGGTCAATCCATAGCCAGAGCGACAGGGCGTAAATTTGTTCGAATGTCTTTGGGTGGCGTTAGAGATGAAGCAGAAATTCGTGGGCATCGTCGCACGTATATTGGTGCATTGCCTGGGAAGATTTTACAAAAGCTATCTAAAGTTAAGGTTAAAAACCCTTTGTTCTTGTTAGATGAAATAGACAAGATGGGCGCCGATTTTCGGGGGGATCCTGCATCGGCATTACTAGAGGTTTTAGATCCTGAACAAAATCACGCTTTTAATGATCATTACCTAGAAGTGGACTATGATTTATCGGATGTAATGTTTGTGGCAACTGCAAATTCTTTGAATATTCCTTTACCTTTGTTGGATAGAATGGAAGTGATCCGATTATCGGGATATACCGAAGATGAAAAATTGAACATTGCCAAGCAATATTTAGTGCCAAAAGAAATTCAGGAAAATGGGTTAAAACCTTCGGAGCTTACGCTTCAGGATCAAGCGATCATTGATATGATCCGATATTACACCCGTGAAGCTGGTGTTCGAGGTTTGGAACGAGAAATTTCTAAACTCTGTCGTAAAGTGGTGAAAGATCTCCTTACTGATAAATCTGTAGATAAGTATGCGATAGAAGCGAATTCTTTAGAGCATTATTTGGGCGTTAGGCGTTATCGTTTTGGTCAAGCGGAAGCGCAAGATCAAATTGGCCAGGTTACTGGGCTTGCATGGACAGAAGTGGGCGGTGAAATTTTAACTGTAGAAGCGATGACAGTTCCTGGAAAGGGTAATGTGACCCGAACAGGTAAATTGGGTGAAGTAATGCAGGAGTCCATTCAAGCGGCGATGACGGTGGTTCGTAGCCGTGGGCGTTTGATGGGTATTCCGGATGATTTCTATGAAAAAAATGATTTTCATATTCATGTTCCGGAAGGTGCAACGCCTAAAGATGGACCGAGTGCTGGGATAGCCATGTGTACCGCTTTGGTTTCAGTATTAACGGGTATTGCGGTAAAACGCGATGTGGCAATGACGGGCGAGATAACCTTACGGGGACAAGTATTACCCATAGGCGGTTTAAAAGAAAAATTATTAGCAGCAAGGCGTGCTGGCATTCAGGATGTGATTATCCCGGATGAGAATCAACGTGAATTAGCTGAAATTCCGAAAGAAATATATCAAGGCATGGCGATCCATCCGGTGCGCTGGATAGATGAAGTTTTAGATTTAGCGTTAGTCAGGCGACCGGAGCTTATTACTGTGAAGCTTGAGCCTCCAGTAGGTACTTTACCCGCGGGAGGAGCAGAGCCTCCTGTTACGCCAGAGGATCCTGGAACTACCATTCATCATTAGATACCGGGGTCAGATCTTTAGTGTTAGCATTATTTTCTTCACAGATTAAATTAGATTAACACTAAAGATCTGACCCTGGAAATTTAATAGTGGTGTAGTTACCCCTCTCCCAATTCTGGGAGAGGGTGCCCGTAGGGCGGGTGAGGGTTAAGAAATTAACGAGTGGGTAATGATATGGTTTGGATCAGATCCCAGCAATTACTTATTAGTTTGTTTCTTCTTATTCATTCGTTTTTGATTCCAATTTTTTGGCTTCCGAATTAAGTCTATGGATCTCTTTTTCCAAAATATTGAGGCCTTTTTCAGTTTTCTTTAAGGCTTTTTCAATTAAAAACAGGGCATCTTTTTTTAAAGCTGCTTGTATGGTAAAAAAACCTTTACTGAGAGTAGGACGAGAATCCTTCGAACGTGAACCTGATTTAAGTGAATTCATAATGTGCTCTCCTTATTACCTTGATGGATTGCTTTACAATTTCCTAATTATTAATTTAACGCCTATGTGAAGATTAATAATATTAGGAATTACCCTACCTAATGCTAAATTGAAAAACAACGACTTAACCTTGTTTGAGATTCAGGGAAAAAAAATCAGTAGCTGAACTAGATATATGGGGAAAGAGGGACCCCCAAAATTAATAAATTTGACGTAATGCCTAGATACTTGGTATAAAACACCCTGCTTTGGATCCGTTTGGCGTAGCGCTTTTCAGGATGAATTGTTTTTAAATCCAGTTAATTAAGGGGATACATGTGAATAAGACTCAGTTAGTTGATGCAGTTTCTGAAGCTGCAGACTTGCCAAAAGCCAAGACGGCAGCTGTATTAGAAGCAATTTTAGAGCAAATGACGAGCGCGTTAGCAAAGGGTGAACAAATCGTATTGGTTGGATTTGGCACATTTTCTTCCAAGAAGCGAGCTGCTCGAGTGGGTCGTGATCCCCGTACAGGTGGAGCCCTCCAGATCCCTGAAGCAATGGTTGCAGGGTTTAAAGCTGGAAAAGCACTGAAAGATTCGTTGAATGGGGCGCTGGCTAAAGAGAAAGAAGCAGCCGCATAAGAGTTAAAAAGAGTTGAAGATCTGGGTGTTTAGCTCAGTTGGTAGAGCGTCGCCCTTACAAGGCGAATGTCGGGGGTTCGAGCCCCTCAACACCCACCAAGGTAAAAGCACTGGAGCGGTAGTTCAGTTGGTTAGAATATCGGCCTGTCACGCCGAGGGTCGCGGGTTCGAGTCCCGTCCGCTCCGCCAACTATAGAATGGAATATCTATGTTACAAAAGGTACGTGTAAGAGCAGAAGGCCTAATTGCTTGGGTTATCGTATTAATGATTGCTGCGGCATTTGCTTTATTTGGGTTATCGGATTATTTTTCAGCTGGAATGAACAATTCCGTTGCTGCTGAAGTAGATGGCGAAAAAATCTCTTGGCGCGCCGTTGAAAATTATGCTGAAAGACTATCTCAGCAACATACAGGCGAAATTGATCGTGGTGAATTGATACAGCAAAGTTTGTCTACCGTGATAAAAAGAGTAGCTTTGCTTAAAGACTCTCGTCAGCTAGGGTTTAAAGTGGGAGAGCAGCAAGTTGCTACTTTATTAACTCAAATTCCCGCCTTTCAAGTGGATGGAAAGTTTTCGAAACAACATTATTTAGATCTTCTAAAACAAGTCTCCTATACCGATGCTGAGTTTAGACACCAGTTGTCTCAAGATATTTTATTAGGACAGCTTGAGCGGGGTATGTCTGGCTCAAATTACCTATTAGAGAGTGAATTGCAAGAAATTGTAGCCATACTTGAACAAAAAAGAAACTTTGGCTACATGGTAATACCAAAAGCTAAATTTCAAAAAAGCATCAAGGTTTCTGCATCAGAAGTACAAACCTATTATGATAAAAACAAAGCAAAATTTATTAAACCTGAGCAAGTTATTTTAGAATATGTAGAACTCTCTTTAGCTTCAATAGTAGAACAAATCCATCCTTCAGCGGAAGAAAGTTTAGCGTATTATCAAGAGCACAAATCTTCCTATGCAATGCCGGAAAGAGTCCATGCCAGACACATTTTAATAACTGCACCTGAGGGTGATAAGGCGCTTGATGAAAAGGCCAAAGAAAAAATTCAGTCATTGTCTAAACAGATAAAAGAAGGTGCTGATTTTGCAGAGCTTGCCAAAAAAGAATCCCAAGATCCAGGTTCAGCTGAAAAGGGAGGGGATTTGGGTTGGTTTACTCGAGGTCAAATGGTTCCGGAATTTGAAAAAGCCGTCTTTGCGCTTAAAAAACCAAATGATATAAGTGAGTTTATTCGAACGCCATATGGATATCATTTAATCCAATTGGTTGGAAAGAAAGAAAGCGAAGTTAGGGCATTTGAGCAAGTGAAAAGTATGGTCGAGGAACAGATCAAACTTGAAAAAGCCCAGATTTTATTTGCTGAGAAAGGAGAGTTAATGGCAAAGCTCGCTTTTGAACAGGGGACAACACTTGCGCAGATCGCTGAACAATTTGGTTTAAAAATACAAGAGACTCCTGTCATAACCCGAGACGGTGGAACTGGGATTGCTGGTAACTCAGAAGTAATGAAAGTTGCCTTTGATGAAGATACATTAAAGGGACGAAATAGTGAGCCTGTGAGATTAATGGATAACGCGGTGGCGATTTTTCATTTACTAAAACATCAACCCACGGTACAAGAAACTGAAACAGAAGCCACACCCCAGATCCAAACACTTATATCTGCAGAAAGAGCGCAGCAAGCGTCTAAAGAATTGGGGGAAAAGCTTATTCAAGACTTGAGGAACGGCCAAGCACCGCTTGCACTTAGTAAAAAAGAGCAATTAAATTGGACAGTCAAAACAAACTTGTTGCGATCTTCCCGTGAAGTGCCTCCTGAAGTAGTTTCCGCTGCTTATCAAATATCTCCTAAAGGGGATAAGGTATCCTTCCCTGCAATTCAAGGATTTGTTTTGAAGAGTGGGGATTATTTGGTAGTGTCTCTTAATAAAGTAGTACCAGGCGAATGGTCCAAACTCGATCTTGAGGTTCAGAAGTCTTATCGTGAAGGTTTGACAAATTATTCAAGCCAGGTGGAATATGCCCTTTACGTGGATCAAGTATTAAGACAGGCTAAAGTACGAATGTCCAAGCCGCCAACTTAAGAGGTTGCAGCGGGCATGAAAAATAATATTATCGAATTGAAGGGTGTCTCAAAATTTTACCATGATCATCCAGTATTGCAGGATGTACATCTTGAGGTGAAGAATCGGGAGTTCTTAACGATACTAGGACCTTCAGGTTGTGGTAAAACAACATTGTTAAGGCTTATATCTGGTTTCGAAACGCCGAGTAGTGGATCCATTCTCATGAATGGCAACGATGTTTCTGGTTTACCTCCTCATTTGCGTCATGTTAATACTGTCTTTCAGAGCTATGCTTTGTTTCCCCATATGAACGCTTTTGATAACGTAGCCTTTGGGCTCAGGTGTAAACATTTGCCTAAACCTGAAATTGAGCATCGGGTTTATGAAGCACTACGGATGGTAAAGCTCGACAATTTTGCGACTCGTAAACCTCAACAATTAAGTGGTGGTCAGCAACAACGCATTGCTATAGCTCGTGCAGTGGTCAATCAACCTTTGGTTTTATTATTAGATGAGCCATTAAGTTCGTTGGACTACCGACTCCGAAAGGCCATGCAAATGGAATTAAAACAATTGCAAGCTCAACTAGGAATTACCTTTATTCTGGTGACACATGATCAAGAAGAAGCGCTTTCAACAGCAGATCGGGTGGTTATCATGAACCATGGATTAATTGAACAAATTGGCACCCCCCGAGAAGTTTACGAGGAACCACAAAGTTTACATGTTGCTCAATTTGTAGGTGAAGTTAATATCTTTAATACTAAGGTTTTAAATGCGGATAGAGAGCAGCTAGAAGTTGAAATTGAGGGAAAACAATTCGTTTTGAAGAACCATAAGGGATTTACGAAAGAACAGACAGTATATACCTTACTTAGACCAGAAGATCTGGAAGTGTGGGGAACCAATGAAGTAGAAGATCCGAGCAATATGTATTCGGCCACAGTTGTTCAAGTAATTTATAAAGGTTCTACCGTTGATTTGATCTTAAAACTTCGAAGCGGAACCCAGATTTTAGCCACTCAATTTTTTAATGAAGATGATGAAAAATTAGATTTTCGACCAGGGGAATCCGTCTGGGTTTATTGGAGATTGGGTTGGGAGGTTGTTTTATCGGATGAAGCAGGATAATTTGTTCCGAAAATTTTCAACTGGAATTGTTTGGTTTTGGCTGACCTGTTTTGCATTGATCCCAATTTTTTTACTTTTTGCCACAAGTTTATTGGTTCAAGGTGACAATGAGTTGGTACGACTCCAATTGACTTTTGATCATTATTTAAATTTATTCAATGAAAATTATTTAAGAGCTTTTTTACGTTCTTTTATTCTGGCAAGCGCTTGTACCATTGGATGTTTAATTCTAGCCTATCCTTTTAGTTCCATTGTGGCCCGTATGCCAGAACGCTTAAAAGGTTTTTTGTTACTCCTCGTGATTATTCCTTTTTGGACAAGTTCTTTGATACGGAGTTATGCCATTGTGGCCATATTAAAGACACATGGCATTTTGAATTCTTTGTTATTAGGGTTAGGGTTTATCCGGGAACCCTTACAACTCATGTATACCAATACGGCAACTCTAATAGGTTTGATTTATACGCTGTTGCCTCTCATGATATTACCGCTATATACCAATATTGAAAAGTTGGATGTTCGTTTGATCGATGCAGCAAGGGATCTTGGGGCGACTAAAATCCAAGTATTTTTTAAAATTTTATTGCCCTTAACTCTACCTGGAATATTAGCGGGTTGTATTCTGGTTTTTTTACCCGCAATGACTTTGTTTTACATTCCTGATCTGTTAGGGGGGGCAAAAACCATTTTGTTAGGGAATATCATTCAGAATCAGTTTTTAGCAGCGCGTGACTGGCCAATGGGCGCTACCATTAGTGTTGCTCTAACGGTATTAATGGGTATTCTATTGTATCTCTATTCCCGTCATGTCGAGAAAAAAGATGAGTTGAGCTATGAATCGTATAGTTAAGTTTTCTTATCTTGCTGCAGTTTATTTGTTTTTGTATACGCCAATTTTGGTACTGATTGCTTACTCTTTTAATGATTCTCCTTACTCTCTTGTGTGGCACGGTTTTACTTTTCGCTGGTATCAAAGTTTATTAGAAAATTCCGATTTGCAGATAGTTGCATTGCACTCACTATTAATAGGAATTTTATCTGCTACTGGTGCGACTACAATAGGAACTTTAGCAGCAGTTTGCTTATATCGGTATCAATTTTTTGGAAAAAAGTTGCTGCATGGATTAATCTTTATCTTAATCATTTCTCCGGATATTGTGATTGGGATCTCGCTCTTAATTTTGTTTTCAACCTTAAAAATGTCTCTTGGATTTTGGACACTATTGTTATCTCACATCACATTTTGCATTCCTTTTGTCACCGTAACGGTTTATTCCCGCTTGGTTGGTCAGGATAAAAATCTTTTTGAGGCGGCTAAGGATTTGGGTGCAACAGAGAGCGTTATTTTTAGGAGAATTTTGTTACCTCTATTGTCTCCAGCGATTATTGCAGGTTGGTTAATTAGCTTTACCTTATCCATGGACGATGTAATCATTAGTTTCTTTGTGACTGGACCTGAATTTGATATTTTACCGTTAAAGATCTTTTCTATGGTGCGGGTAGGGGTAAAACCAGAGGTTAATGCTTTGTGTTCTGTGATGTTTGTATTAACGTTAGCCATTGTATTGATATATCAATGTACCATTTGGAACAAGAAAAAATGAAAATGGGTAATGTTTTTTTGTGGGGACTGATTACTTTAGTGCTTTCAACAAGTGTTTTTGCTGAGGAAAAAACTCTGAATATTTACACATGGGCAGGTTATGTTTCGGAGGCGGTTATTCGCGAGTTTGAAAAAGAAACCGGGATCCGGGTTAACCATTCTACTTATGTTAATAATGAAGTGCTTTATGCGAAATTAAAAGCAAATCCCGATGCAGGATATGACATTGTGATACCTTCATCATATTTTATTAGTCGCATGGTTAAACAAGGTTTGTTGCAAAAGATTGATAAGTCAAAGCTTACATTGTTAAACAATATTAATCCTGTTTTTTTAAATCAAGTACATGATCTTAAAAATGAATATAGTATTCCTTATTTATGGAATTCAACGGGCATTGCAGTGAATGCTCGTTTCCATGATGTTCGCAATGTGAACTCTTGGGTTGATTTATGGTCTGCTAGGTATCAAGATCAATTGCTAGTGTTGGATGATACTCGCGAAATCTTCTCTATTGCTCTTTTGGCATTAGGGTATTCAGTCAATGAAACGGATCCCAAAGCCATTAATGAAGCCTTTCAACAATTAAAGTTATTAATGCGAAATATTAAATTATTTAATTTAGATGCTACGCGGTCTATCTATTTGGATGAAGATATAACCTTGGGAATGGGTTGGAATGGTGATATTTATTTGGCGCGGCAAGAAAATCCTAACTTACAGTTTATCTACCCTAAAGATGGATTTTTAATTTCTCTTGATTGTATGGCAATTCCGAAAGGCGCCAAGCATGTTGAGTATGCCCATCGTTTTATAGAATTTGTATTGCGTCCAGAAATTGCGAAACAAATCAGTTTAGATACAGGTTTTTCTACTGTTAACCAGGCTGCATTAAATTTATTACCCGAAGCGGTACGTCAAGATGAAATCCTGTACCCCGATGCGCGCACGATGGAGCGTAGTCAAGTTTTAAATGATGTTGGAGAGGCTGCTCTTTTATATGAAAAGTATTTTGAGCGCTTAAAATTAGAGCAATAGTGAGCCTGCGTCATAGAAACGTAGCGAAGCAATCTAAGAGGTTAGTTAGTTTGTTTTAGGAGTCATTGTTTTAAATAATATGATATAGTGAAGGTATCTTTACGTAACGAGTAGGAAACATGAAAGGAATAATTGTTTTGCTTTTTGGAATTTTGTTATCAACTCAAGTAATTGCCGAGGATGAGGCAAAGCCTAAGGAGCCCGCGGGCTCTGAAAAAATAGTTTCCAAAAAAGCGGCTCCAGAGCCCCAAAAAAAATTGAAGCCTTTTACGGCTGTCGTCCTAACAGGCCTAGGAGATTTATATATCAAGCAAACAAATGAAGAGGGGGTTACAGTTGAAGCTGATGAAGCAGTTATCCCTTTATTAAGCATTAAAGTTAGTGATAAAACACTTTATTTGGATTTTAAACAAGCTTCAAAATATACTAAAGCCAAGATTAAATATAATTTGAATATTAAGCAGTTAAACAAGTTGGTTACTAATAGTCCTGGGACGGTTTATATCAAAGATCTGCTTAAAACAGATTTTCTGGATTTATCAGTTGATGGATTTGGTGAGGCTTATATCAAAATAAATACTCAAAAGTTGAATACCAAAATAGGTGGGGGCGGAAAGGTAGTGGCAACGGGAATTGCGCTCCAGCAAGAACTCACAATAAACGGAGCAGGGGAATTTAACGGTGCAAAATTATCTGGAAAGAATGGAATTGTTCAGATGAGTGGTTCAGCGATTGCAAAAACAAATGTGGCAGATACTTTGGAAGTAGGTGCTTCAGAAGATGCTCTTATTAAATATTGTGGTAAACCCAAGGTTAAGAAACAGTTGACTGGAAGTGCTATGGTAATGGCTATTTCTAAATCAGATTGTAAATAAGGCTTTAGTTTTCTCACTACATCTCAAAGTGCTTGACAATTGTTTAGTTTCAGCGATGATAGTACTAGTATATACACCAATGTTATGTTAGTGTTGTGTTTATGCAGTATTCATAAGTGCCAACGTTAGGAGGCGGGATTAATGGAGCGGAAGATGTATTCTAAAATTGCTAAAACAGTTGTAAGCAGCGTGGCGTTATGTGGAGTTGCCTTTAGTGGTAGTGCCTTGGCTGATAAGGTTATTTATGATAGTAAGAAAGCAAATAAACAAAACGATAGTTCTAGTGCTTATGCTTATCAAAAAGGGAGCAAGGCAGAACAAGGTGATTATGGTGTACATTTAGCCAAAGGATGGAAAGTAAGCTCCACCGGCGGTGTTTCTTTTATTAATCCTCACGATGATAATTATTGGTTTAAAGTGAGTGGTGTAATTCGTTTAGATGAAACTCTATATATGGGAAGTTATAGAGATAAAGCGGGTAATCAGCTACCTAATGGTGCCAACCTTCGCGCAGCCGATGTTTACTTTGATGGCGGTGTGGGCGATAAATGGACATATTCTTTACAACTACAGTTTGGTGGTGGAAGATTCGCTTTTTCCGATACCTATCTTTCATATTCAGGATTATTGGAAAACAACCAGGTTTTTGTTGGGTATAATTCCGGCAATTGGTTTGGTTTAGATAATTCCAATAGCACAAGCTGGAATCCATTCTTAGAAAGAAGCTTACCGTCCTTAGCTTTTTATCCAGGTGATGGTTTAGGTGTTTTGACCGACTTCTGGTGGGAGAATGGAGCCGTTACTTTAATCTCCATGCAGCCAGGACCTGGTGTTAATTCTTTGGCGCAAGCCAATTCAAGTCGTGCTGCTGGTACAGCAGCAATGAGTAATGATACGACATCGCCTTATGGAGCAAGAGATCGTTGGACAGGTGTTGTTCGTGGAACGGTAGCTCCGGTTCATGAAGAAGGTGATGTGTGGCATTTTGGGATGTCTGGTGCTTGGAAAGAATTGATCAGTACCTATAATGGGGTGCCTGTTACCAGTACAGACAACGGGGCTACTTCTTTTGGAGCTTACCCTTCTGCAAGAACTCGCACCACCAGTACATTAGTGAATACAGGTGGCATTCGTGCTAATAATATCCGCTTATTTAATGTGGAAGCAGCAAGACAGTATGGACCATTCATGGTACAAACTGAATATACCAGTGCTTTTGTCCATCGTATTGGGGGCAATCGGGGTTCGGTTCGGTTTGACGGGTGGAATGTTCAATCTCGGTACCTGATAACAGGTGAGACACATGCCTATGATGTTCGAGATGGTGCTTTTGGTTCCGTAAAGCCAGAACATTCTTATGGTGCAGTTGAAGTAGCTGCTCGATATGACTTTATCAACCTGAACGACAAAGATGTTCGGGGGGGTACAGAGCATGATGTGACCGTAGGCGTTAACTGGTTCTTAAACCAACAAGTTAGATTGTCTGCGAATTATATCCGGGCGTCTATCCATCCAGCAGCCGATTTATCAAAGCGTAGCTTGGATATTATCGGGTTGCGTTGTCAAATACGGTTTAAATAACTCTCACCCGCCCGCCTTTGCTAAAGCTTCGGCGGGGTGCCCTCTCCCAACGGGAGAGGGTATTAGGGGTTTTATCTTTGCGAGCGTAGCGAAGCAATCCATCTTTAATAGTTAAAGCTAGATTTTTCTAGCATTGAAGATCCCATCTTGAAGCCTAATTTCCAAATTATCTCCCGCCTTTACTTCTGCAATAGAACGTATTACCACGCCTGTCTCTTGCAAAGAAACAATAGAATACCCTCTTTTCAGTGTTGCTAAAGGGCTTACTGTTTCTAAAGCACGCATTGCATTTTGAAGGATTAGCTTTTTCTCTTTTAAAATTTGGAGAATAGAAGATTTTAGCCTCTCTTCTATTTTTTCTATTTTTTCGAGTTGCATTTTAATTTGCTGGCCCGGATCTTTTAGCTGCTTTAGTAACCAATCTAAACGCTGGGCTTGGCGCTGTAAATAAGTAGTTATTTCTTTGATGAGACGGGCTTCAAATGAAGATAATTGTTGGATAACCGTATTTTGATTGGGGGTGACTAATTCCGCAGCAGCCGAGGGGGTTGCAGCACGACGATCTGCAACAAAGTCAGCAATGGTAAAATCTATTTCATGGCCAATCCCTGTTACGATAGGGATCGTGCTTTTATAAATGGCTCTCGCAACACTTTCTTCATTAAAGGGCCAGAGATCTTCTAAGCTACCGCCGCCTCTTGCTAAGATAAGAACGTCAACCTGATTTAAGGTATTTGCAAGTTCTAGTGCTTTCACTATACCTGCCATTGCTTCAGATCCTTGAACTAGGGTTGGGTAGATAATAATTGGGATGCTCGGGAAGCGTCGCTTTAGAACACTCAAAATATCTCGTATGGCTGCTCCCGTTGGAGAAGTAATAACGCCGATTTTGGTGGGGAGTAGGGGGATCGGTTTTTTCCATCTTTCGTCAAAAAGACCTTCTTTGGTGAGTTTCAAAACAAGGGCATCAAAGGCAATTTTAAGAAGGCCATCTCCAGCCAACTCTAAGCGTTCAACAATTAACTGGTAATCTCCTCTATCGGCGTAAATACTCACTTTTGCTTGAACTTGAACCAATAGGCCGTTACGAAGCTCACCTTCAAAAGATTTTGATTGGGTTCGAAACAGAGCACAGCGAATTTGAGCTTTTGGATCTTTCAAGGTGAAATAAAAGTGTCCGGAAGCAGGCTTTACCAAGTTGGATATTTCACCTTCTACCCAGATCGCAGAAAAGTGATCCTCTAAAAGCCGTTGGGAGGCAATATTTAATTCCGAAACTGTAAATATGATTTTTGACATGTTGCGATATTCTAGCGTAGTGTTTGATTAAGATGCCATTAAATAATCTAGATGACCCATATTGGATGCACCAAGCCCTAGAGTTGGCAAAGAAAGCCAAGGCTCAAGGCGAGGTTCCTGTAGGCGCTGTATTGGTTTTGGATAATAAAATCATTGGAGAAGGGTGGAATCAACCTATTGGATCTCTGGATCCCACTGCGCATGCTGAAGTGTTGGCTTTGCGACAAGGGGCACTTTATTTAAATAACTACCGTTTAATGAATACAACCCTTTATGTAACGCTTGAGCCCTGCGCAATGTGTGCAGGTGCTATGCTTCATGCCAGGGTGCAGCGATTGGTGTTTGGAGCTTTTGATCCTAAATCTGGAGCTGCAGGGAGCTTATGTAATTTATTACAAGATCCTCGGCTAAATCACCAAACAATATTAGAAGGAGGAATTCTGGCTGAAGAGTGTGGTGCACTATTACGAAATTTTTTTAAAGAGCGACGTTAATCTTAGAGTTATCCACTGAAAATTGGGATAGAATTGTGGATAACCTGCTGGAAAAAGAGTATCACCTTGATATTCTAAGGATTTGAGGAGTTGGTCATTTTTTATACAACCTAATGAGGGGATAAAATGAGCAAAATGGATTATGCAAAAATATTTAATCTAAAACCGGAAGAAAGTACTCTCCATATCTTAGTTTGTGTGTCGTCAAAAGGAAAAAATGCAGAAGATCTTTCCCACACCGATCTCCCTCGAGCAGAATTTATAAATGCTGCTCTCTTACCGAACTTGCCCTTTAGGGATCAAAATTTTGATTTGGTTTTATGTCATCATGCTTTATTTAAAGAAAATGATCTTCATGCAGAAGAATTTGATAAAAAAGCATTGATTGAGTTTGCTAGAGTAGGG